>JAPLVH010000007.1:40279-55990 GCA_026397205.1 Candidatus Berkelbacteria bacterium
TGACTAAATCCGGATGATTAATGTCAAAAAGGGGAGAAATCAAGTCCAGAAAATTTGCCAAGTGAGGGATTGAAAATCGTCAAAAGTATCGATTAATCCAAATTTTATTTTGGAAGTTCTCATCGGTCTTTGGCAAATTAAAAATTTACCAGGTTAATTTTCCGCACAATTAACTGCAGTGCATATCTTTTTACAAGTTTCTGAAACAGGAAATTGTTTTTAGTCGTCTATTTTTGGAAATTTCGAAATTTTCGCTAAGATTATTAAAAGAGAGGATTGATTATGAAAAAATTTCTTTATAAATTTCTTGTCGTCGTCCTGGCTTTCGGAATGCTAATACCCGCATCACTATCAAAAGTTTGGCAACCAACCAAAGCCGAAGCGGCAGGCACATCGTTGTTGGCCGGTCCGAACAGCGGGGCGACGATTGTTGATGATAATTCTGCCGGCAGTTATGTCTGGTCAAATCCGTCAAATGCCCAACTTTCTGATGACCAGTGGGCGTCAGCGACGATTTCCAATAGTAGTAGCCGGACACATTATCTAAAAGCGACCGGATTTGGTTTCAATATTCCATCTGGCACAACAATTAACGGTATTGTGATGACAATCGAGAAACATCAAGGTTGTACCACGACCGGTTGCACATCTAATGTCACTGACGACACGGCTAAACTTCTGAAATCCGGTTCGGTTGTCGGTTCAAATCTCGCCGACACAACAACGGCTTGGGGAACAGCTGATTCAGTTTCAACTTACGGTTCAGCAACAAATCTTTGGGGTATGACTCCGGTTTGGACATATTCCGACATCAACAACGTAAATTTTGGCGCAGTTTTTTCCGCCACCCGCGACAGCGGTGGTTCGAGAAATGTTTATGTTGACCAAATCACCTTAAAAGTTTATTACTCCGACATCCAGTCGCCAGTTATTTTGGCCCACAGCGATATAACAAATGTTGAAGCGACTTCATCGGCTGGCGCAATTGTCAATTACACCGCGCCGAATGCGACTGACAATGTTGATGCCACAGCGCCGGCAATTTGTTCGCCGGCATCTGGCTCGACTTTTCCAATCGGTACAACGACTGTCACTTGCAACAAAACCGACGTCGCCGGAAATTCAGCGACACCAACAACATTTAAGGTCAAAGTTGTTGACACGACTTCGCCGACATCAACAGTCGGTAGTGATTTTCAAGGTCAAACCTATGGGCCAAACTCGATTCCGCCGATCTCTGGAAATATTTCCGGCACCGCGGCTGATAGTGCCAGCGGCGTTAATAGTGTTGAAGTGATTGTCAAGGATTCAACAGCGGCTCCTTTCTTTGATCAAAAAAATATTCCGGTTGACGGTTCTGGAAATTGGTCGATGGTTTTTCCGGCTCCAGCCAGCGACGGCACAGCTGATGGCCTTTATCAAATCAAATCAATCGCAATCGACAATGCCGGCAATCCGGAGGCAAATTTTCCCGACGGCTCCGGCAGTTTTGTCTGGGATTCAACCGGACCAACGGCACCGGACTCGTCGCTTCTTGAAGGAAATTATGTCGGTCCGCAGACAGTCGCACTTTCTGATTCTGACCCGACCGCGGTGGCAATTTATTACACCACCGACGGAACAACGCCGGATACAACCAGCCAAGAATATCTTGCACCGTTTTCAATTTCCGAAGACACTGATTTGGAAGCAGTTGCTTATGATGCTGCCGGCAACGCCAGTAGTGCAATTTTGAACATTTCTTATGGGATTATGCCGGTAATTTCCGGCGAAAGTTCGTCATCGGTCACGACAAATTCAGCAACTATCACTTGGACAACCGACAATCCGGCAACTTCGCGGGTTGTTTATGACACGGTTTCCCACGGAACTTTGGGAGCGGCGCCGAATTTCGGCTATGCTTTTCCGACTGCCGAGGATTCAAATTTGGTCACGAATCATTCAGTCGTTGTTAGCGGACTTTTGGCCGGCACGACTTACTATTTCCGAACAATTTCTCACGGCTCGCCAGAAAATGTTGGCGGAGAAATGAGTTTTCAAACTCTAACCGTTCCGGTCGTGACGACAGCAGTCGCGACAATTCCGGCAAAACCGGCGGCGGTCTCATCGTCGGTAGCATCGTCGGCAACATCAACTCCGGCGGTAACGACGCCATCAACGCCGGCGCCGTCAAGCGAACAGGGTCAGATCAAAGGCACCTCAACTGAAACGCCGGCAGAGTCAACGGAAAAAATTAACTGGACGCCGTGGATCATTCTTTTCATTCTGATTTTGCTCGCCGGCGCGGCAACCGGTGGCTACTTTTACTGGTTTGGCAAAGACGATGACGATGATGATGAAAAAATCATCTCAGAAAAAATCGTCAAGAAAAATGAAAAACCGCTAGCGAAGAAACCGGAAGTCAAAAAACCGGCGGTGAAAAAGAAACCGAACCGCTGGTAGCTAATACTAATTTTGGACACTGATTAACACAGATAAAAACCGAATTCAAAAAAGAAAAATCCCTCACCTAAAAGCGGGGGATTTTTTGTTTAAAATGTCTGTGGAAAAACCAGTGCCGGCATTGTGGTATAATTTTAGTATGAAAGAAATTGGGTTTTTGAAACGAATGCGGGAGAATTTGCCGGATAGATTTTGGCGGTTTTTAATCATCGGTTTTATGATTTATTCCTTCATTATCGTCGGCAAGGTTTTGTATGATAACCGCCAGGAAAACAAAACGATTGATGGGCAAATTGCCGAAGTCGCAAATTTGCGACAGGAAGTCGAGGATTTGCAGTCGCAAATCGCTTACGAGAAAACCGAGACATTTCGAGAGAAAGTTGCTCGGGCGAAACTACGCTACGCTCTGCCGGGGGAGACGGTCGTTGCCGTGCCGTATGATTCAACAGCGGAAACATCAACGACCAAATCCGACGCCTCACCGGCAAAAATCAATCGCCCGAATTATGAATATTGGAAGATGTATTTTTTCGGCTCTTGATTTTTTGGAAAATATTTTCAAACAAAAAAAGACCGATTGGTCTCGTTTTTTATTCTTAATTCTGAGATCTTAACTCTTAATTCTTTTTGGTAGCTGCGGCAGGGGTCGAACCTGCGACCTCGGGCTTATGAGTCCCACGCTCTAACCAACTGAGCTACGCAGCCAAGAAACAATTTAGAATTAATAATGCAGAATTAAGAATTATAGAAGTTACTATTTGGTAAACAATTCTCAATTCTAAATTAGATTCTAAATTCTGAGATCTTAATTTTGAATTCTTTTGGTTGCGGTGAGTGGATTCGAACCACTGACCTCGAGGTTATGGGCCTCGCGAGCTACCACTGCTCCACACCGCCTTTATATTTTAGCAAAAAAGTTTTCTTAAAGCAAGAAAAATTTTAAATTTGGAAAATTTTTGCTCGACTTTCGTCTATTATTCGTCTATAATTAGTCTATAAATTAAGTCATAATTTTGGAGGAAATATGTTTGAACCGAAGTTCAGAGTGACGGCAAAATTGTTGGAAAATATCAAAAAAATTTCTCTTATCGTCAAAAATTTAAACGATCGGCATTTTTCAAAACTGACTTTGGTAAAGTTGGAAAAAAATGCTCGGGAAGTTTCTTCACACTCGTCAACCGGTATTGAAGGAAATCCTTTGCAGTTAACTGAAGTCAAAAGAATCATCAAAAATCGACCGGAAAATATCAAAAATTCGGAAAAAGAGGTTTTAAATTACAATTCTGCTTTGGAAATTTTGGACAAAGAAATCAAAGAAAATTCAGTCAAATTCAATCTCTCTTTAATTCTGAAAATTCAAAAACTCGTGACTTCAGGTCTGATTGATCAGTTTAATTCCGGAAAACTTCGCAAACAACCGGTTTTTGTCAACGATCCAAGAACAAGGAAACCGATTTATTTACCACCGGATCATCAAGATGTTCAAAAGCTCGTTGGTGATTTGGTTAAATTTGTTATTACTAACAAAAATCGTCTCGATCCATTAATTTTGGCGGGAATTTTCCACAAACAATTTGTTATCATCCATCCTTTCATTGATGGAAATGGCCGAACGGCGCGGTTGCTGACCAAAATTCTCTTGGCAAATATGGGGCTAAATACTTTCAATCTCTTCAGTTTTGAAAATTATTATAATCAAAATGTTTCAAACTATTTTCAAAATGTCGGCGTTGTCGGGAACTATTACGGCTTAAAAGATCAGATTGATTTTTCTGACTGGTTGGAATATTTCACCGACGGTATAATTGACGAGCTTGAGCGTGTCGGTAAAATTTTGGAAAATGAGGATTTGTCGCCCAAAACAACTCTGAAATTGACGGCTTTATTACTGATGGTGATTATGCCAAGTTAACCGATCGCGCTAAACCGACAAGAAATCAAGATTTTAATCGGTTGATCGGACTTAGAATAATCGAAAGAATCGGAAAAGGAAAATCGACTTATTACAAATTAAAAAATTAGGAGAATTTATGAAAATTGAATTGTCGAAAGAATAGTACAAAAACTTGGTAACCGCGGTTGGAATCTCCGGTGGGGTATTTGGAATTCTTGGCGACATGTTTGACTCGAATTACAAAAAAAGATCAACTGCGAACGATAAACTTGAAAGCTATTTGCTAAGTTTTGCCAATGATTTCGATTTTGAAAATCTAGTCGAGGATTTTGATGGAGGAAAAGTTTTGAGTGAAAAAACTTATGAAAATAAAATTCTACCAATTCTTACCGATTACGAAGAATTTTCTGTTTATGATGGTTTATCCCATGAATTGGCGAGACGAGATTTTGACAAAACTTACTCCAAATCCGAAATTAATAAAATGGCAAAAAAGAATGGCAATTATTTTGGTGCTGAAATGTATGACTTTGAGAAAAAATATTGGGACGAATTTGATAAAAATGGATACGATCGGTTGGAAATTAAGGAGGATACTGACAAAAATAGACGAAAGATAGACGGAAAATAGACGATTGCTAACCAAAAAATCCGGCAGTGCCGGATTTTTTAGTAGAAACAATTTTAATTTATTTTTCCTTTTTCCATCCAGTCCAAAACCTCTTTTTCTCGATTGTCTTGAACTTTGATCGCCGACATCGGAATGATTTCAGCATTGCCGGCCAAAACTTGTTTGATAATTTCACTGTTGTAATATTCGGTGAAATCATCAACCGATAGATTTTTAATTTCTTTTTGTTCAAACCACTTAATTTCCGAAGATTCGGTTTGACTGGTGTTAATTTCGCCGGAAATATAATCAGCTAAAAGGACGAAGTGATAAACGTTTTTTTCTGGCATTAAAATGTCAACGATTCTAACAATTCCTTTAATTTCAATCTCCAGACCAATTTCGGTTTTTATTTTTCTCTCGATTGCTTGTGGCAATGATTCGTTTAACATCAATTTTCCACCGGGCAAACCAAGTCGGCCGGGCATCCAATCGTTTGTTTCTGGTTCGCGGATCAGCAAAATTTTATCACCATTTTTCAAGGCAATTTTCACCGCGACGATACTTGGATAATCAAAACGTTTGTCCATTTTTACTCCTAATTTCTTAACTAATTACGATTTTATGTTACCACTTTTTTGTTTTAATATCCAAGAAATTTTTTCAAAACAGGGCAGAGGAGAAGTGGCTGGCGGGAAAAGTTTATCCGGAAGTTTATTTTTGCAAAGGAAAATAGAAATCATCGCCACTGGAAAAGTGAAAAGTAAAAGGGAAGTGGTAGAGATAAAAAAATTATCAACTCCCCTGCCGAGCTTGAAAAAAAATCCGAATTCTGCTACTATTATAGTATTCGGTAGATATCTAATTGAGTCAGACACTATTGTGGATTCCCGCTTTCGCGGGAATGACAAATTTTAAACAATAAATTCAGGAGTTTTTATGCCGGCGAAAAAACCCTCCCCTGCTTCGCGAATCGCGCTTTTTATAATCATTTTAATTTTAGCTGGAGTAGTTTTGGCCAGCTATTTTTCCAATTCATCAGCAAAAACGAAAAATGTCGCTATCACCGACATCGCCGCCGATGTCACGGCCTCGAAAGTTGATTCGCTTTCAATCAAAGATACACAAGTGACGGCGAATTTAAAAGATAGCACAAAAGAAGTTGCTTTTATCCAAGCCGATCGGCCGCTCTCGGACTACGGAATTGCCGCCGACAAGGTGAAAATAAATGTCGAAAACACGGCGTCGTCTGCCGCTTGGATTTCTCTTTTAGGCGTCATTTTGCCGGTGTTACTCATCGGCGGATTTATCTTTTTTATGTTTCGTTCGGCCCAAGGAAACAACGCCAAGGCAATGAGTTTCGGGAAATCGCGGGCGAAGTTGGTCGGCGAAACCAAAACGACTTTTGAGGATGTCGCCGGACTTGTCGAGCCGAAGCAGGAACTTTTCGAAGTCGTTGAGTTTCTGCGCCAACCGGCAAAATTTAAAAAACTTGGCGCTGAAATTCCTCACGGGGTACTTTTAATCGGCCCTCCGGGCACTGGCAAAACGCTTTTGGCCAAAGCCGTTGCCGGCGAAGCCAATGTCCCCTTTTTCACCATTTCGGCGTCGGAGTTTGTCGAAATGTTTGTTGGCGTCGGCGCCAGCCGAGTTCGCGATCTTTTCGTTAAAGCCAAACGCAACTCGCCGTCAATAATTTTTATTGATGAACTTGATGCCATCGGTCGCCAGCGCGGCGCCGGACTTGGCGGTTCTCACGACGAACGCGAGCAAACTCTAAATCAAATTTTGGTTGAAATGGACGGTTTCGACACCGATTCAAATGTCATTGTCATGGCGGCGACTAACCGGCCGGATATTTTGGATGCCGCACTACTTCGCCCCGGTCGTTTTGATCGCCAGATTGCCGTTGATCTGCCGGATAAAATCGAACGATTGGCAATTCTCAAAGTCCACTCAAAAAACAAACCGCTTTCGGAAAGTGATGACTTGGATAAAATCGCCAGGCAAACCGCCGGTTTTTCCGGCGCTGACCTTCGGAATCTGACAAATGAAGCGGCGATTTTAGCCGCCAGGGAAAATAAAAAACAGATTAGCCAAAGTCATTTGGACGAGGCGATCGAAAAGGTAATGATGGGACCGGAGCGCCGAAGTCGGGTTTTGTCCGATGAGGAGAAAAAAATCACCGCCGTTCATGAAGCCGGTCACGCGATTGTCTCCCATCTTTTGCCAAATTCCGATCCGGTCCATAAAATTTCGGTGATTTCACGCGGCATGGCACTTGGCTATACTTGGAATTTGCCGAAGGAAGATCGTCGACTGGTGACGAAATCAAAATTCAAAGACGATTTGGCAACAATGCTTGCCGGTCGGGCGGCGGAGGAAATAATATTTGGTGAAATTACAACCGGCGCCAGCAATGATTTATCCAGGGCAACAAAAATGGCGCGAAAAATGATTACCGAATTTGGGATGAGCGAAAATCTTGGCCCGCAAACTTTCGGCAATAAAGAAGAAATGATTTTTCTCGGCCGGGAAATTTCCGAACAACGAAATTACTCTGACCAAGTTGCGGCGAAAATTGATGCCGAAGTTGCCGAGTTAATTTCATTGGCACATAAATTGGCGACCGACACAATTGTTAAAAATAAAAAAATTCTTGAACGTGTCACCACCGATCTTTTGGCGAAGGAAACTATTTCTGAAGACGAATTCCTCACCTATTTTCCAAAAAATATCAAAAAAGAAACTATCGAAAAGGAAAAATGAAAATCGGGATTGTTGGCAGCATGCAATTCACAGAAAAAATGTTGGAAATCAAAAAAGAACTGGTGAAACTTGGTCATCAGCCATTTTTGACTGACCTGCACAAAGGTTTTTGTGGCAAGACCGACGAAGAAAAAGAAAAATTAAAACTGCATCAAAAATTCAACAAAGATGCCATCAGAACTTTTTGGCAAGCGATGCAAGGATCCGATGGAATTTTGGTTTTGAATTTCGATAAAAATGGAATTAATAATTACATTGGTGGAAATACTTTTCTAGAAATGGGATTTGCCCACGTTCTGAATCAAAAAATATTTTTGTTAAACCCAATTGCGGAAATGATCTACACGACAGAAATCATCGCGATGAAACCGATTGTTATCAACGGCGATTTGACAAAAATAAAATAAAAACTATTTTGCCTGCCTGCTGGTCAGGCAGGGATTTCCGACTAAATCGGGAATAACGAGCGTAAAAACCATGTGGACTCGAATCAAAACTTACGTTCATAAAGAAAACACTTTAATCGGTGCGGCTGGAATTTTGGTTGTGACGATGGCATTATCGAATATACTGGGACTTTTGCGCGATCACTACTTGGCAAGAAACATTGCAACGGCAAATCTTGATATATACTACGCCGCTTTTCGGATTCCCGATTTGATTTTTAATGTCCTGATATTCGGCGCGATTTCCGCCGCTTTCATTCCGGTTTTCAGCGCTCATTTGGCGAAAGATGAAAAGAAAATCGGATTTGAACTCGCCAATAATTTAATTTCAATCGGCGCGGCAATCCTAGTCGTTTTGGCAATCATTCTCTATTTTCTGATGCCGACATTAATGCATCTCATCGTCCCAGATTTCACCGCCGACCGAATGACAAAAACCGTCGAACTTTCGCGAATTTTACTCTTGACACCGATCTTTTTTTCCGTCTCCTACTTTCTCGGCGGTATACTCAACTCTTTCAAGCGCTTTGTCGCCTACTCTTTCGCTCCGATTGTTTATAATTTATCAATAATTATCGCGGCAATTTTTTTCGCCAACCGATTTGGCATTGTCGCCGTCGCCTGGTTTGTCGCGCTTGGCGCATTTTTGCATATGCTAGTTCAAATTCCGACGGCGATAAATCTCGGCTGGCGATATAAATTATCATTTGCTTGGCGTGATGCCGGCGTTCAAAAAGTTTTCAAATTGATGATTCCGCGGGCGATCGGCATGGGCGCCAACAATATCTCTTTGGTGGTATATACTGCAATCGCATCGGCCTTGGCAACCGGCTCGATTGCGGTTTTTAATTTGGCCAACAACATTCAAACAATGCCGACGGTGGTTTTTGCCACCTCGTTTTCAACCGCCGTTTTTCCGATTTTAGCCCAGCATTCGGCAACCGAAAATCACGAAAGTTTTTCTTCCTATCTCACCCGTTCAATGCGCGTCATTATTTATCTTTTGGCGCCGTCAACCATCATTTTTATTTTACTTCGGGCGCAAATAATTCGCTTGATTTTGGGATCGGGAAAATTTAGCTGGCAAGATACACGAATGGCGGCCTTGACACTTGGTTGGTTTTCAATTCCGCTTTTCGCTAAGGCCTTCTACGCCAAACATGACACCAAAACTCCGACAGTAATTTCAGTCATTTCGATTGCAGTTTCGATTGCCATCGCTTATCCGCTGGCAAAATCAATGGGCGTTGCTGGTTTGGCGCTGGCATTTTCAATTGGCAGTTTCCTAAACGCTATTATCCTCTACCTCTTTTTGTTTCGAATTTCGACCAATCTTTTCAATTTGGAAATTCTGATGTCGGCGCTAAAAGTTCTAGTCGCCAGCTTTTTTATGGCGCTGGCCTTGCGATTTGTCGAACATCATGTGACAAATATTTTCAATATGGCCCGCTTTTTCGGCGTTCTCGAACAAGTTTTGATTGCCTCCACCGCCGGTATTATAGTATATATTATTTTGACTTATCTGTTTCGATCGCCGGAGCTAATTTGGGCGATTAGGAGAAAAGTTAATGGCGTTCATTCGAAGGAAAAAGCAGTTGGATAATCGCCGGGTTGGTGGCGTCTATGGGAAATCCGACAGTGGATTTTTTTCCGGACTTGATCGGACAAAAAGAAATTTCGGCAAATTTTGGTTTTTTCTGATTCTAATTCTGGTGGTTTTTGTTCTCCCGATTATTCTCGCCAATTCGCTTCGAGGAAAAGTCGCGGATGTTTCGATCTCGTCAACCTCGGTTACAAACGAATCCCTATCAGACCGGCTTTCAGCGATTCATACTCCGGGACGAACTGAAGTCAGTTTTACAGCGGAGGAATTTTTGGCCGCCTCCGGCGCCAAAAATTCCGACTTCCCATTATCGTCACCATCGTTTTCTTTTGCCAAAGATGATTTAACTCTTCGCGGTAAAAGTAAAAGTTTCTTTCTGCCGATTCCGATTTCGATCAAAATCCGCGTCGCGGCGGTGGACGGAAAATATCAATTCATTGTTGCTCCAGAGAATCTCGGAAATATCCTGCTTTTATCACAAGACAAGGAAAAAATCCAAAACATTTTGGGTCAAAATATCAAGTCGGCGCTAGCGGAAAAATCGCTAATCGCGCAGTCGGTTGATGTCGGCGACGATATTATCAACTTCAGTTTAATTCGAGGATTTTAATGAAAGCGCTCTGCATCTCCGATATTCACGGCCGACTGGCATTTCTGTCGGCAGTGGAAAATTATCTCGGCGAAAATCCTCCGGATCTGATTTTATGTTGCGGCGATATTACCAACAACGGTCGGGAGGTTGAACTTTGTGAAAAGTTTATTGCGATTGTCCGGAAATTACCGTTCTTTTTTGTGCCGGGAAATAATGAGCAGGGTGAAATTTATGATTTATTTATCGAGTTTTCGGTTGAGGGGAAATTAAGGGAGTTTAAGGGTGAGAAAATTGTTGGCATTGGTGGAATTCCCGATTTGTACGGACACGGGATTTATCCAGCAAAAATTCCGGTCAAGGAAATGGAAAATAGTATATTCCTTTCGCATATACCACCGAGAAATATAGAAACGATAAAAAAGTTCGATTGGACGCCGGAAAAATCTCTGGATTTGAAATTATCCGGAGCGCCAAAGATTCAAATTTCCGGTCATCAACACAATAATTGGGGTGTCGGTTGGATCGGCAAAACCAAAATTCTAAAATTGCCGGCCGGCACTGATATGATGGTGGCAGAACTCGATACCGAGTCGTTGGCGATTGAATTTATTGGTCTTAGGAAGTATGATAGGATTAATTTAGAAGTCATAAGTTAGAAGTTAAAATTGTAAGTGAAAATTTCATAATTAATAACTTTTGAATTACTATTCTGACTTTTGAATTCTAAATTATAACTTTTGTCATGAAGCTTGGTGCTCATATTTCAATTTCGGCTCCGTTTTCTGACGCAATTTCTCGCGCCAGTGATTCGGGCTCGGAATGCATGCAAATTTTTGTCAATGCGCCACAAAGGTGGGCGCCACAGACAATTCCGGAAAAAGAGATTGCCAAGTTTGTTGCTCTGAATAAAAAAGCCGACATCAATCCGATAATTATCCACAGTATATACTTGATAAATTTGGCGTCGGACAATCCGTTTTTTTACCAGGCGTCAATTAAATCGCTGATTGATGATATGGAAAAAGCGGAAAAAATCGGTGCACTTGGCGTCAACTTTCATCTCGGCTCAACAAAAGGCAAAAAGTTTTCCGAGGTTTTGGACAAAATAGTCGTCGCGATAAAAATGATTTTGGCGGCAACAGAAAAATCATTTCTCATTCTGGAAAATTCCGCCGGTGCCGGCGACATTATCGGTGATAAATTCGAGGAACTCTCTGAAATTATCAACGCCGTAAAATCCGATCGGTTAAAAGTGACACTCGACACTGCTCATGCTTTTGCCTCCGGCTACAACTTGGCGACAGACGACGGGTTGGAGAAAACGCTAGCGGAGTTTGACAAATTTATCGGTTTGGAAAAATTAGTTTGCCTACATTTGAATGATTCGGCAGTTGAACTTGGCTCAAACCGCGATCGCCACGCCGAAATCGGCGATGGCAAGATCGGACTTGAGGCATTTCGGCGAATTGTAAATCATTCAAAACTATGCGATCTCCCCGGCATCATCGAAACTCCCGGTATCAAAGATCGGACTGGAATTGATAGCTTAACAATCTTGAAATCCTTGCGAAAATAGGATTGTATTTGGCTGGATTTATGAGCTCAAAAATGCTACAATCCTTTTATGAATGAAAAATCAGAACTAAAAAACATTAGAAATTTTTGTATCATCGCTCATATTGATCACCCCACTTCGTCCTACGGACTACGAGGGGCGAGCGAGGTGTTTTATGTCTGAAAATAAATCACTTAAGAATATCCGCAACTTTTGTATTATCGCCCATATTGATCACGGTAAGTCAACTTTAGCTGACAGGATGTTGGAGTTGACCGGGACGATTGAAAAACGCGATATGAAAGAGCAGGTTCTCGACCAGATGGATCTGGAACGGGAACGGGGAATCACCATCAAGTTGGCACCGGTCAGGATGCTGTGGAATCCGACAAATTTCAAGAAACAAGAAACAATAACCAAACAAATTTCAAATTTCAAATTTCAAATTTCAAATGAAAATGGGGAAATATCCAATGACAAATTTTCAAAATTAGAAATTAGTCATTCGGATTCAGACATTAAAGATTCAAAATTTATTTTGAATCTGATTGATACTCCCGGTCATGTTGATTTTTCTTACGAAGTTTCCCGGTCTCTGGCAGCGGTCGAGGGCGCGATTCTTTTGGTTGATGCGACGCAGGGAATCGAGGCACAGACACTGTCAACTTTGTATGCCGCGATTGATCACAATTTAACAATCATTCCGGTTGTCAATAAAATTGATCTGCCGGCGGCTCGATCAGAGGAGGTCAAAAAGGAGATTATTAAACTTCTCGGTTGCCCTTCAGAGGAAATAATACTCGCTTCCGGCAAAACCGGCGAAGGCGTCGAAAAAATTTTGGAGGCAGTCGTTGAGAAAATCCCGGCACCAACGGGGGATATCAAAAAAAATCTGAAAGCCCTAATTTTTGATTCAGTTTTTGATCCTTATCGGGGAGTTGTCGCCTACATCCGGGTCTTTGATGGCGAAATAAAAAATTCTGACGAAATAATTTTGTTGCAAACTAAAAGTCAGGGGAAATCCGAGGAAGTTGGAATTTTTAAACCGAAATTGATAGCTCACTCTCCCCTCTCGGCTGGCGAAATCGGCTATGTCATCACCGGTTTCAAAGAAGTTTCGCAGGCGGCCGTTGGCGACACGATTACTTTGAAAAATTCTCCGGCCACGACTCCCCTTTTGGGTTACAAAATTGTTAAACCTTATGTTTATGCCTCGATTTACGCTGCCGAGGCCAATCAGTATTCGGAGCTAAAAACGGCGATTTCTAAGCTTCGCTTAAATGATTCCTCCCTGTCGGCTGAACCGGAGCGAAGTGATGTTCTCGGTTTTGGTTTTCGCTGCGGTTTTTTGGGGCTACTCCATATGGACATCGTTCGCGAACGGCTGGAGCGGGAATTTGAACAGGAAATTATTATCACCAGCCCGACGGTTGAATACAAAATAATCAAAAATTCCGGCGAAGAAATTTCTATCGGTCGAGCGGTGGAACTGCCGGAGGAAAATTCATACCGCCAGATTTCCGAGCCCTGGTGCGAATTGGAAATTATTTCACCGAAAGATTATATTGGCCTGATTATGGATTTGTGTCAGAAAAAACGAGCGGTTTATAAGAATACCGATTATTTTGATGATGGTCGGGTCTTAATAAAATATCAAATTCCACTCTCTGAACTGATTGTTGATTTTTATGATCAGCTTAAAAGCGTTTCCTCCGGTTATGCCTCGATGAATTATGAAATTCTCGACTTTAGGCCGGCGACATTATCAAAAATTGATATTTTGATTGCCGAGGAAAGAGTTGATGCTTTTAGCTTCATTGCTTATGCTCTGAAAGCTCAATCTGAAGCGCGGCGAATTGTTTTGCGACTTAAAGAGTTAATACCGCGGCAAAATTTTGAAATCAAAATTCAGGCGGCGATTGGCGGAACGATAATCGCCGCCGAAAGAATTTCAGCGCTGCGAAAAGATGTTATCGCCAAACTTTACGGCGGCGATGTGACGAGGAAAAATAAACTTCTGGACAAACAAAAAAAGGGCAAGAAGAAAATGCGGCAGATCGGCCGCGTCAATATTCCCTCCGATATTTTTATTTCGGTTCTCAAAAATGAATAGAAAAAGGACCGAGTTGCCGGCCCAAAAAGTTGCGGATTTTATTGCGGTCTGATTGGCGCCGCAGTAATTGTTCTAAATGGGACCAAATCTCCATTATTTTTTACCAAAACCTCTTCGCCATTTCTCAACGCCTCTTCGATGTCGCATCGCGGGCAGGGTTTTGTTTTACAACCGGCCAAATAAACTTCGCAATCGCTGTCCGAGAGAACATTTCCGTAAAGAGTTAGACAATCAACAGCTTCTTCGAGTGAGCGATGACTGGTTTTTGATGGACCAAACTCCGGATTCCTGAAAATCAGAGTGACTTCGATCGGAACGGCGACGACAGTCATCGGACTCACCTGCCTTTGTCTGATTGTTGCTTGCTATATTATAGTATATAGCAAAACCACAAAACCCGCAAAATCTGCTGGATATTTTTTGTCACGGAGTCCTACTATGAACGAAGGTTGGTACAAGGTCGTTAGGGACATTAGAACTATCTTTGAGAACTCGACAGAGTATATTTATATTCCGGATTTAAAAATTAAGCAATAAAAAAACCGCCAACCACAGAGTCGGGTTGACGGGTGCTGAATGGAACGTAGCGCTGACCTACGCGGCCGATGCCATCTTGTCGCGGAGTTTCTTCTCCGTTTCAGAGTCATCGTAGACAACGAAGGTGATGGACTCGACACACTCGGGCTTTGAGTCCAGAAACTTCTGGACACCCAATAGCATCTCGTCCAGCGCTTCTTCGACCGTGTTCTCGACCACGCCGAGCATTACGCCCATTCTGATCGTCGGCAGTGCGATAGAGCTGAAACCGACTTCGTCGGCGGCAATCAACCCTGCCGCTACGACTTCCGACAGCGGTTGCTGCAGATCGTCCACGACGAACACGACATTCTTGATCGAGTCGCCGTACCCCTAGCGACAACCGTTTGGCCATCTTCAAGCGGTGATGCGTTAGCGGCTTGCTGGTGGAACAGGTTGCCAGCTGAACGCTGGATCACCCTGTCAATGCCACCAAACCACATACCACCGGAATTGATGGCGGTGACAATTGCGTCAACATCTTGCTGAGCAATGTCACCAGCTACCACAGCTATTCTCATCTGAAATTCCACCTTTCACGAGTAACTATTTGGCATCTCCGCGTACGCGCGAAGATTCTGTTTGCAGTATAGCAAAAAAGTCCGTATTTGTCAATGGCATCATCCTTAAACATCATCCTTAAGTTCCGACGGTTTAGAAATTTTCACCAGTTCTAATCGCCACACTGCTCTACTAAAAAAGTAGCTCCAAGAACTACAAATTTTCGTGGCAATCCTTATATCAAGTGTTTGTTTCTAAAAGCAAATCCTGATGAACTTTTTAGATATTTTTCAAAATCTTCTGCTAATTTTCTGCTTGAAAATATTCCGCACCAAGTTAGTTTTACTGGTCGAAGATGTTTCGTTGATTTGTTTTGGCCTTTCTGATGGCTATTTAATCTTTTCTTGATATTAGCTGTGGATCCGGCATAATAATTGTCAGCAGATAATTTCAATAGATATGTGTAATAGGGTAAAGTCTAAATAGAGACACCTAGAAAGCAAAAAATGTGCTATTCTGGGTGTATGAAAAATGTTTGTCGTCGTTGTGGTGAAACTAAAACTTGGAAGTTGAAAAGTGGTCGTTTGCGTTGTTCGTCTTGCGGAACAAC
>JAPLVH010000029.1 GCA_026397205.1 Candidatus Berkelbacteria bacterium
ATTTAGCGTCACTCGGCAAATTAAAAAAGGATATTGCCGAATTTCGCGCCGGAGGAAACCCGTTTACGCCGATTGTCATCCACGCTCACGGTCCACGAGCCGGATCATTCTGCCGTTTAGCGCTTCGTCCAAGTGAAAATTTTTTCTACACCGAACACATTTGGAGTGGCAACTATCATCTGCAAAATCCGCTTAATTCGGTTTTCCAGAAATTTGGATTGCGAAATATTTATCACCATGCCGACAAATTGATTGCGGTTTCGAAATCGGTCAAAAAGTTTATTGAAAAATTCGGGATTGATCAAGAAAAAATTGTCGTCATCCCGAACGCAATTGAGATTGATTCATCCGCCATCCACACAGCACATCACGCCGGATTGATGGTCGGCACAATTGGCGCCTTAAACAAACAAAAAGGTCAAATTTACCTTGTTCAAGCATTCCAAAAGCTGGCTAAAAGTTTGCCGAAAGCCCGACTGGAGATTATCGGCGATGGACCGGAGAGAGAAAAATTATTATCCGACATAAAAGAACTCGATTTGGAGTCGCGGGTTCAACTTTTGGGCAAAATTGATAAGCCGAGAAAATATTTGGGGAGTTGGGATTTATTCGTTCTGCCGTCATTATCCGAAACTTTCGGTCTGGTGATTTTGGAGGCGTTTGCCGCCGGCATCCCTGTTATCGCATCAAATGTTGGTGGCATTCCCGAGCTTATAACCAACGGCAAAAACGGTTATCTGGTTCCTTCGGCCGATCCGGAGAAGTTGGCGAAAGCAATTTCCTATCTTTTGGTTGAAAAAAAAGCGCGGGAATCTTTAGTCCAAGAGGCGAGCAAAACTTTGAAAGAGAAGTACGATTGGAGTAAGATAATATTGGAGATTGAAAGAGAATACGAAAAGTCGATACTCTAAACCCAAAATCCAAAGTTCAAATGTCAATTGAAGCTCACCCGTCTCGCCTTCGGCAAGCCGAGGCGGAAAGCCATAATTATTTAAGTATTTTACCATTTGGGTTTCATTTGAAATTTAGATTTTGACATTTGGATTTGTTTTAGGAGCTATTATGTTTTGGCAGAAGGAATCAACAAAAAATCCCAGAAGCGTTATTTTGGACACTCTGCGGGTTATAATCATTGGAGCGGTAAAGGCCGACAAGGTTTTGGTATTGGCACCACATCCGGACGACGATGCTTTGGAAATCAAAGTGATTTATTTCTCCGACGGTTCAAAGGGGAATAAAAGTGGAAAATCGAGCGCGTCTTTGATCGTCGAACGCGAAGCAGAAGCCAGAGAAGCGGGAAAAGTTCTTGGCATCGGCGAGGAAAAATTCCTTCGTTTGCCGGATGGGAAAATTGAACCAACAATTGACTTGGCGGCCCAGATTCGCCGGGAAATCGAATTTGACAAGCCGGATTTAATTTTGGCACCATCAATGGAGGAGTTGCACCCGGATCATTTCGCCGTCGCCGAAGCGCTGGCAATTGGCCTGAAAAATTACGATGGTCAATTAAATATTTGGCTTTACGAAGTTTGGGGCGCCAGCAGATTCAACCGGTTATTCGTCATCGACGAGTATATAAATGATAAACGGCAAGCGCTCAAGTGCCA
>JAPLVH010000011.1 GCA_026397205.1 Candidatus Berkelbacteria bacterium
GGCGCGGGCGGCCAAGCGTCACGGATGGCGTAACTTCGCCGCCGCTGGTCACGCCTCTGATCCCGAGATGGTCTTCAACCGGACCATCAGCACCTACCTGTCGGCATATCAGACCACCTGTCTCAAAGCGGTAATCGCCGCCGCCGAGGTCTGATCCGCTCCCGCATCACCCGACCCAAACCTAAAACCGCCTCCCAGCGTATCGGGAGGTGGTGTTTTTTTATTTAGCTCAAATTATTTTTTCTCAGAAAATTTTTTTATAATTATATACCCGTTACCTCCAAGATGACCCGGTTCGTAAAGTCGGTCTCTGTCGGAGTGCCTTTCGACTAAAATTTCACCATCACTCTCAAGTTTTGAAATTAATTCAGCAAAAGCTTTTGACACCTCACCGCCTCTTTTTTCAAATTCACCTGATTCATCGCCTGCTAATTTTTTTACATAATTTGTCGGGTACGGAACATTATCTCTGAAAGATATTGGATGAATAATAATACAACCATCATCAGCCAAAACTCTTAATTGCTCGGCCAAAACATCACCAACTTTCTCCGAATCAAACAAATAACTGGGAACTCCGAAAATATTCATTATCGTTTTGAAACTTTTGTCGCCAAATGGCAATTTCGTTCCGTCACCAGCGACAATCCGTCCTATAATTTCTGGGCTTGACTCATTAATTTGCTTAGCAGCGTCTTCTTGCGTCAATGCTAGATCAATGCCATACGCATCATATTTTTTTCTCAGACAATCTTTGACAAATTCTCCTTTTCCGCAAGCAACATCCAAAATTTTACCTTGCGACAATATCTGATCGAATCGTTCTTCTGATATCCCGTCAAACGAATATTCATCCAATCCGGTCTCATCAAAAATTCTGCCGTTTTCCATCAATGTTAAATACGAATCGTATCCACGATCAATCACATCTTTTTCCTTTGTCCAAAGATTCTCAATCGCTTCCCGAACTTTTCGGTCCGGGGTTTCTATTGAAGAAAGATCGGCTTCACTATAAAATTTTCCTTCTGACATTTTAATTCTCCGCAATATTAAATTTTCTTCCTGGTTTCTTTCGGCAATTCAGATCTGGTATTGTTTGAAGCACTGGACAATTTAACATCAAAATCAACTTCCAAATTATTGATTGCGCCACCCACACAACGACCATATTCACCACCGTCTCTATCTGGCTCATTCAAAAAATATTGACCACCAATCAAAATTTTCTCGACCCCCAATTCTTTCAGCAAATTCGTTAACATCAACCAATTATCACATTGTAAGGATTCACTAACCTGCTGGCAGACAGAATCGTTTTCCGGATACGGTTGAGCAGTTCCCCAAAATGTTGGAGCAACATAAACTGTATCTCTGTTAAACCCTTTAATATATTCATAAAGTGTTTTGATATTACAATATTCTTCCAAAAATATAACCGGCGGCCGATCTTCTACACTTTTTGACAGTATTTTATCCAAAATAGTGTCAATTCTTTCTTGATCGACAATTTGAAAATCGGCAAATAAATCATTTAGAGCATAATAAGTATGAACGAAAACCCTGATAGTTCCTCCGGATTTTTTAATATTCGCCGCAAGTTTTTCTTTTTGTTCCGCTGTAAGATTAAAAATATCAAGATATTCCGCGTCAGGATTTTCGACTTCATTACTACCAACACGCTTTTGAAATTTTTCTGGAATTGGTAAATTAGTGGCTTCGCCGTCCAACATGTCACTGCCGATACTGGCAGAAGTTGTTGGCTCCTCTACAGCATTAACTTGCATCGGTCGTGTTGGTAACTTTGGCATCTTTGGTTTTAAGTTTTCAATTTGATCAAATTCAGAACTTAATTCAGGATTCATAATTTGGCAATTAAAACTAACCAATAAAGAAATTATATCAGAAATTATTTCGTTTTTACCACTGAAAAGATTCCGGTGGTTTCTTTTGTTCGGCGGTTCGATGGTAGATTGTCACCAAAACTGCAAAGTTCGGAGAAAGCGATGTTTTCCACCGCCACTCCATTTCCAATCAGCGACAGAAAAACCATCGCATTCAAGTTGTAGTGAAGTTCCAAATCACCATTGTCATTTTTGTCGATGTAATAGACATCATTTGCTGCCAGCTCGCGACCATAAAGTTTCTGAAATTCTTCGCCATAACGCTCTTTGAATTTCAAAAATGATTCAGTGATTTTGGTTAAACCGATTTTTGTTTCACCATCTTCGTTTGAAACAATGATTTCGCCACCACGAACTTTGTCAACTTGTTCGTCAGTCATCGTCTCCGACATAACTGTATAATTTCGCTCGTTAATATTCGGGCCAACATAAACTTTCAACGTTTCCTGATTGGCGTCGCCATTTTCTTTCATATCGCGAAGCAAATTGCCAACGATATCTTGTTGAGCGCCGGCAATTCCGGCATGAGCAATGCCGACGATTTCTTCGCCCGCTTTATCTTTTCCGGCAACCATTACTGCGACGCAATCGGCAGTAGCGACAACAAAACCTAAATCCTTGTCTTTCGTCCAAGCGGCATCGATTCCCTTCCCATCGTCGGTTGTAATTCTTTCGTCTTCGTCGCCTTTTTTGAAAGTTGCACCAATCCCGGCAGATTCGGCGCCAATTTCTTTGACATTAGCAGTGTGAGCTTGTTTAATTCCGACAATTCTTTTTGGATCGATGTCAGCTTTTTCGTAAAAAGTTGCTTTGTCCCAAACCGCTTCGCCCGGATCGCCGGTTCTGGCGCCAACAATGATTTCGGCATCGGCAAAACCTTCCGGTTTGATAATTAAAGCTTTGCCACCATTAATTTCAATTTCCTCTGGCGATTCCACGGCTTTCGGTAATTCCAACAAATTTAGTCCCTCCGGATTTCGAATTTCCTCTCTTGCTCCAAAATTTTCAGGATTCATTTTGTCCTCCAAATTAATTATTCGATATTTAATACCTCTTTATAAACTTCTAAAGTTTCCTTGGCGGTTTTTTGCCATGAATATTTTTTATTTGGGTCAAACCGAGTGCTCGCGTGTTGTTACTTCAAGAATATGCAAACTCGAATAATGTATTTTGGTGTTCTTTTGTGCATATCGGCTCAATACCCACACGCATTACAACTTCTTCGGGAATTGGTAAATTGGCTAGCGATCTTGGTTCAACTTTAACTGCGCCAGAACCGTATGATTTCCCAACAAGTTTCAAATTACTGATTGTCTTGGGGTCGTTCAAAATTTGCCACAATTTTGCAATAAACTTTTTATCGTCAGACAGCGGATAAACACAAAGAAAACCTGTCAAAGGTATTACACCAGCTTGATTCATCACAAATCTTGCGTTTCTTCTGCCAAGATAAGCAAAGAGAAATTTTGGAGATTCTCTCTTTTCCATTTTATACCAGGGATTTCTTGTTGAGATAAGAGCTTTATGTTGTAAATTATTTTTTTCACCTACTTCTATATAATCTCTTAATGATTTTGGTAAATCTTCTTTTCGTTGATTATCGAGCGATAATAATAAAGTAGGACGACCTTTTCTTTCTAATTTTTTCATATCACTAAATGCAATAGTGTTTCCTTCCACATCTCTTGTTCTTCCTACTGCTAGTTTTAAATATTTGTTCGGAATTTCTAGCTCTTCGGACATTTGCTTCGTAATAAAAAAATAATCATTAGCTCCCGACGCTATACCCCTTATTACTCTCGCAAAATCACTCAACCGGTATTTGTATTGGCTTTTTTCCGTTGGTTTTCTCGACATTCCGGTAAACAAAGCTTCTTCAATATTTCTTTCAATTATTTCTAAATCCGGGAAAACACAACCTTTATTTAACATGTAGCCCAGCAATTGATCCGACTCTTTTTTTACCCTAACCCATTCAAAAACCGGTTGTTTAGGATTTTTCGAAATAAAAAATATCATAGCGTTGGTATCAATATTCGGAAAAGGCGTAGCATCGCTTTCAAAAGTGATAACCCTTTCGATGCAATAGTTATTTCCTATCCAGTTCCACAATTTTTTTGCAAATACGCCCTCGCAGGTGTCTGATGGCATGATAAAGGATAATTTTCCCCCATTTTCCAATAACCCCAACGATTGAATCAAAAAATAAATGTGGATTCCCGCTCTTCCATCTATATCAAAACCCGCATATTTGTAGCTAATTTGTCTTAACAATTTCTTTGTGTTCGCTGATAAACGATGGTGCCTAATGTAGGGGGGATTTGCAATAATTGCCGGGAATTTTTTTGCCGGCGGTTCCTTAATAAAATCTCTTATTTCTATTAAACTCCTGCCGTCAAAAATTTTATCTTTAAAGGCACCATTTACCACATCCTGATCAATGTCAGTACCATAAAATTTGATCTGCCTTTTTTTATCCAACTCTTTCAGTGCAACATAAAAAGCACCCGCCCCAACCGCGGGATCAAAAAGCTCTTTTTGTTTGCCATCAAGAAAATAAGCCACCATGACTTCGGCAATCCATTTCGGTGTCCAAAACTGACCCAACTCTCTTAATTCTTCCCGATTTTTCTTACTCATAATTAAAGTTTATGTAGTACATCCAGACATTCACCAGAAATTTTCAAAGTGCCGCCATCAAATTTCACATAAGGGAGAATATGCCCGTTTTTGTCCTCCACATAAGCCGAAAGTAGTTTTGGTTCTTGAGTCGCTTCACCCAAAGGATAACCGTAGTGGTAGTAAAATTTATAAATCGCTTTTTTGGTAGTCGCTCCTCCTGGCGCTTGAAATATTTGAACAGTGGGCAAGATAATTTTCTCTTTTATCAATTGTTCGGCTTCATTTATAGAAATTCCATATGCACGGTCATAAAAAACATGCCAAACATGGATTGGTAATTTATTCATTTTTTGCCATTTTTTTAGCGGCTCCCTGTCTTCCTCTTTGATTATAATTGTTGGTAGCACCGCATTTTTCGCCAAACCAAGTTTTCCCTCGAGACGTTTTTGGGGCCTAAGTTTTGTGTTAAAATCAGGCATTTTTTCTGCTTTCCATAAGCTATTTTCACACTCGATACCAACAATAGCTTTTGACAATAAGCGGTTGAGATTGTCTTCTTTGATAAAAGGTAACTCCGCTAAACCGCCATACTTTTCAATAATTTTTTTAATTTCTAGCTCATCTTCTTTCTTAAATATCAAAAGGTCCGGTCTTTTTATATCGCCCAACCCCGTGGCCTCTAATCTTTCAAAATACAACTCAAATGCCCGAACATCGTCATGAGGCGCGGTCCCACTAGGCCCGTATGGAATTGCGTAAAAAACATTAGAGCAATTTATGCCATCAATCAAACGATGTTCGCTCCATACGCCCTGAGACCATCTCATTAAAAAATCACTGCCACGTAATCTTCTGGGGTTCAACAAAAACTCAGACCATTCAATCTTTGGAAAACCCAGTAAAGAATAATCAATATTTTCGGCAGAAACACTTAATATTTTTTCAAACGGGTGGTTTTTGTTATTCATAATTATTTCCTATTTATATTATAACTCTATTTAATTTAATTGATAATTTTCTTAAAAACGCTCTCTTTTCTCGGCTTCACCTTGTGCTTGCTTCCAATAATTATCACTCAATTCCCAACACCTCTTTATAAACTTCCAACGTTTCCTTTGCGGTTTTTTGCCAGGAATATTTTTTGATCTGGGCGAGGCCGAGTTGGCGGAGGTCTGATCGCAATTTTGACGACGAAATTATCTCGCCCATTTTTTTTGCCATGTCGTCAACATCGAGCGGATTGAAAAACAAAGCCGCGTCGCCAAGAATCTCGGGAAAAGTTGAAAGCTTTGAGACAACCGCTGGCGTTCCGCAGGCAATCGCCTCGAGCGGCGGAAGTCCAAATCCTTCATTTAACGATGCTGTCACATAAGCCAAAGCTCCGGCATAAGCCGCCGGCAATAAATTCTCATCAACAAAACCAACCGGCAAAACCGGGTCATCTGATTTTGTTCGATCAATTGAGTGATTATTGATTCGCTCGATTTCTTTTATCACCTCCGGCTCATCGTGATCAATTTTCCCAACCAATATCAATTGGATCCCTTCCGCCATTTTGATTTTTGATTTTTGATTTTTGACTTCTTGAAACGCCCGAATAAGGTGTTTCAAGTTCTTGTGTCTCTTCCACATTCCGGTATAAAGCAGATAATCACCACCAATTCCGTACTCGCTTTTGAATTTGTCGCCAAGTCGCCGGCGATCGTTCGGCTCCAACTTTCCGACCCGCAAATATTTTTCGTCAACCGCTAAAAGCGTGACGGCAATTTTTGCTGCCGGGATGTCAAAATTTTCCAGAATTTCTTTTTTTGATGTCCGAGATATTGTGATAATTTTTTTTGATTTTTCCGCCGCCGATTTCATCACTCGGCGAAAAAATGCCGTTCTCAAGAAACTTTCCAGATGCAAATAGCCGAAAGTCGTCAGGTCATGAATTGTGACAACAAACGGCCGGCGATACAAAATCGGGTGATTAAACGACATAAAATGAACCAAATCATAGGGTTTTTTGTTCAGCCAAGTAAAAAGCGAGGTTTGCTCAGCCGGCGAGTAGTGTGGGATATCGAGAACTTCGATTCGGAGATTTTCAATTTGGTCGAACCCGTATTCCCGAATCAGTTTTCTGCCGGCCGGCCGGATTAAAAGCGAGTAGCGATTCTCGGAATCAATCGCCAAAATGTTTTGCAAAACCTCTATCGTGTAGCGACCGAGCGAATCGCCAACGCCGATAAAACGACCATCAATTAAAATTTTTTTCATAAAAAAAATTAAATTCTAAATCCTAAGTTCTAAACTCTAAACAAATAAATACAAAGCTCAAAATAAAGCAAAATTAAAATAAAATCCCAGTTTGATTTTATTTTGTATTTTTTTGATTTCCATTTGGAATTTGTTTAGAATTTAGGGCTTAGAGTTTAGAGCTTGGTTTTCTACATTGACCACTAACCCAACAACCACAAATATCGTCACCGCCATCGCCGGATTGTCGGAAAAAATATGGAGGAAGAAAGCGTTGACCAGAAGCGCAGCAAATGCAAAGAATAAAGTTTTTGATGAGTGAAATAATCTGACGACGATTTCTTTGACGAAAAATCCGAAGATGATGAGTCCGACGACGCCAACTTCAAACAAAATTTGGAGGTAATAATTTTCGCTGACAATTCCACCGAGTTTTAAGGCCGTCGGTCCGGCCGAACCGACGCCACTTCCGAATAGGATTTTGATGATGCCGCCGTGGAAAAATGTGATTGCAGAACTTTTTGTCGCCAAAAGATGCTGACCAAAGGACGAGCCGTGAGTCAAAATGTCGCGCGGCAGTTCACCGCCGGCCAAGGCAAAATAGAAAACGGCGGCAATGATAGCGGCGACAAAAATCGCGGCATAAGAGATTTTTCTCGCCTGCCCGCGACCGAAAAGCCAAAACATGCCGATTGTGCCGATAACAAGTCCGATCAAGGCCGAGCGAGAATAAGTCAGTCCGATTGCCAAAGAGACGACGACCAAAGCATAATTCCCAAACTCCGCCGTCAATTT
Source organism: Candidatus Berkelbacteria bacterium (assembly GCA_026397205.1). Taxonomy (GTDB): domain Bacteria; phylum Patescibacteriota; class UBA1384; order XYA2-FULL-43-10; family CAINNR01; genus JAPLVH01. The sequence continues at coordinate 7,557 of JAPLVH010000011.1, forward strand.
TTTCGTTGAAAAGAGAAAACGATCTAGAAAATAAAAATAGGCCAGAAGCAAATAGGACGCCAGCTGATTCGGTCCGGCGAGAAGCGACGACGCTTGTGTCGTCGCCACCAGTGAATTTTGACCGAAACCGAAACTGTTAATGTTGAAAAATTGCGACCAATAACCCTTCGGCAAAAAGAAATATTCGATGACGGCGATGACGGCGATGATAATTGAAATGATTAAATAGACACCGATAATTTTGTGAGGGTTTTTATAATTTGATAGTCGGGCGACAAGGTAGACGATGAATGGTAAAATCAAAAATCGAAGCCCCTCAAGTCCGCGCGACAAATCAGAGCGATGTGTGATGACGGAAATCAAAGCCAAAATTATGAATGCGACGATTAGCCAATCTGCCTTGTCATTGCGAGAGCCGAATTTTTTTTCGGCTCGTGGCAATCTTTCGACACTACTCGAAGTAACTCCAACAGATTGCTTCGTCGTTCCTCCTCGCAATGACGATACTTTTAGGATAATAATTGCGACGATTTTCAAGATCAAAAACAACAAAATCGCTGGCTCGTAAAAGTGAACGGCCCAAAAAATTTGGCTCTCCGAGAGTCCGGTGAAACTTTGGAGTAAGTGTAAAAAAAGCTCCGACAGCGGCAAAAAAATCAACAAGATGTAGATTAAAACTAAGCCGAAAGTGTCGACAGCTTTTTCTAGTTTGTTCCAGAAAGTGTTTTGCATGATTTTGAAATTAATTAAGAATTTAGATCTCAGAATTCAGAATGTAATTCAGAATTGAGAATTTTTTAAAAATCCCACTTCCATAATTCTTAATTCTGCATTCTTAATTTTTAATTTGATTTTGGCTGCCAAAAACCATGCTGATCGCCAGCAAGACCCAAAACACCGCCGATAAATCGTTTTTGAAATAAGTCGTGTCAACAAGACCGTGGACCAGAATCGCCAGCATCGCGGCAAAAGAACCGGCCAGGATAATTATATCGCCGCGACGACGGGCCAGATTCCAGAAAAAATTGCCGAGAAGAGTTATAAAAGCTAGAAAACCGAAGCCACCGGTGTAAAGCCAAAAAGCCAAAAATAAATTGTGCGGATGGAGCGCATAGGCCAGACCGTATAAAGTGAAACCGAGATTGCCGGCGGAAATTTGGCGGACCGAATCCTGAAATTGGCCGAGCCCAATGCCGAAAACCGGGTGTGATTTGATCAAAGTGATAGCGTAATTGTAAATATCAATCCGAATACTGCGGTCAAAAACTTCGTGACCGATCGAGGAGAAAACCAGGGCAAAACCGACGGCAACGACAATTAGCGCAACCGCCAGCCCGACGATTGCCCAGCCGCGGCCGGCAAAGCGAGATTTGAAAATTTTCACCAACGAAAATGCGATAACGCCGACCGACCCGACGGCAAAAGCCAAAAGTCCGCCGAGCGAGTGGCTGGCGTAAAGGGCGAAAAGCGGTAAAAGATAAAGTGAAAAAATTAGGAGTTTGTCAGTTTTCTTTTTCGCAAGTGTTAATATTGGCAGTGTTGCAAACATCATCGGCAGCAAAAACATCGCCAGATAATTTGGCGACTCGAACGGGCCGAAAGTCCGGGCGCGAGCGATGTAATCGGAGAAACCGGAGTCGCCGACTTGGTAAAATAATGTTGAAATTAGGCCGATTTTTTGCGAGATTGTCCAAACTGAAACGATTAAAAGTGATAGGAAAAGCGGCAAAACGAGAGTTTTAATTTTCGGTTTAATGTTGATGATGACGAAATATAGCAGTGCCGGAATTAAAAACCAACCCTTAAAAATTCCCAGCGCTCGGGTTTTGTCGGCGGCAACGGCAACACCGGCGGCAGCAAAAAATAAAACTGCGAGAGCGGCCGAAAAACCAAATTGGATTTTGTCTGGTTTGTCATTCCCGTGCAGACGGGAATCTACTGTTGTGGATTTCCGATCAGGTCGGAAATGACGAGATATTCTTGCAACAACGAACGCCAGAAACAAAACCCCAACCGCAACTTCAAAAACATTCGTCGGAACACCAAAAATCCGCAGTCGAAAAATATAGGCCGGAATTAAAAAGAGACATGCCGATATTAAGTATTCCATGTCTATATTCTATCACAAATTCTAGACGGTTTCGCGTCTGGTCGACCATGCTAGTGCCAGAAATCCCCAAATCGGCAAAATATAGAGCGTTGAAAATGACAGGGCTTGGACGAAAATCGCGATGAAAATTGAAAGATAAATTAAGTCGGCAAAACTTTTTGATTTGATGGCAGTCCATTTGGCGCGGACGAATAAAATCAGGAAAGCGGCGAATAACAAAAGGCCGATAACTCCTTCTTCGGCTAGAATTTCGAGATATAAATTGTTAACCGTTTGATATTGGCCGGTCGCCAATTTTTCGGAAAATTCCGGCAGTGCGCCGAAAGCACCGGCACCGAGACCGAAAATATTTTTTTGAAATTTTTGCAAAGCCAATTTTGAGGTGTCGAGTCGCGACTGGTTTTGACCGCCGGCAACGATATCGACAGCACCGGAGTGCGAAACCGCCAAATTAAAACTGGCGCGCGGCGCCGTCAGATAAACCAAGCCAGTCGCGGCAGCGAAACCAAGAATAATTACTCCGACGATGATTGCAACCGATTTCAATTTGTCGCGAAATTTCCAGATTGTGATTGCGACAAGAAAAATTATCGCCGCCAAAAGTCCAATGTAAGCGCCACGCGACAAAGTTAGGGCCAGAACCAGTGCCAGTAGAAATAAGTTGACGATGTAAAAAATCGGCAGTTTCTTTTCTGCGATAATTCGTTCGATGGTGAAAAATATCGGCAGAAAAAGAAAATTGGCAAAGTAAAGCGGCTCCAAAAATGTCGCTTGAGGTCGAGGGAAACCGAAAATCGCCTTGGCATACTCAGGTCGGAGAAATGTCAGCGGCAAATTGTGCAAGTCGCCAAAATACTGCCAGAGCGCGAAAAGACAGAGCGCGAAGCCAGAATAAATTATTATTGATTTAATTTTCGCCGTTAAATTTTCATCGAGGTAACGACGAACAGCGATAAAACCGAGAATTACCGCCAAAAAAATCGTTGAAATGACTAAGCTTCGCTTCAAATCAATTGACCAGAGACAGGTCAGATAACTTAGGCCGGCGAAAGCCAAAATAATCTTGTCCGCTTTCAAAAGCCGGGCATTTGGCCGTTCAAAAAGAAAGGCCAGAAAAATCAGAAAAAGAAAAACAAAGGAGATTTTTGCCGTCAGCCCGCCGATGTCAAGCGTTAAAAGCCGCTCAAACGGCAGAAAGAGAAAAAAAAGGACAATTAGCCAACCAGAATTCAAAATTTTTCGCACCATTTTTCGCCTCGTTTTTAATGATATTTAATTTAATGTAAGCCCACAGAAGGAGACACAGAACTAACACTGCCAATGCTGATTTTGTCTGGCCGCGTCTTTTGCCGTGTTAAAATCCGTGGATTTACATTCTGGTTATTGAATTTTGGTCGCCAAACCGCTACAATCAACATATAATCTAATTCTGATTTTAGCAGATTTTTACATTGGCGCCAAGAAAAGCGGAAAAGTTTATGGAAAAAAATTCTAATCGAATCGCCTCAAATATCCTGGTGCAAATTGCCGGTCGAGTTTTGGTTTTGATCCTGTCGCTTATTTCGATCAAACTGATCACCAACTATCTCGGCGTCGCCGGCACTGGTTACTACAATACTATCATCACCTATTTTACTTTTTTCATTACAATCGCCGACTTCGGCCTTTTCGCCGTCGGTGTTCGGGAAATTTCTCGGGCGCCGGAAAAGTTGAAGCGGATCATTGGCAACATTTTTACCATCCGACTTGTCAGTGCCACCTTGGCAACGATACTCGCTTGCCTCATCGTTTTTTTCACTCACTATCCGCCGGAGATAAAATTTGGCGTCTTGGCCGCCGCCGCCTTCCCGCTCTTTAACCTCTCCGCCAGCGTTTTCGATATTTACTTCCAGTATCGGTTGGAGATGCAAAAAGTCGCAACTGCCGAAGTAATTTCCAAATTTGTCGCTCTTGGAGCGGTTTATTTGGCGATAATTTTCAACCTCGGCTTTTACTTCATCGTCGCCTCGATTTCCCTCGCCGCTTTTCTCAACTACTCAATCAAATATCTTTACAGCAAAAAAGTCGGGATTAAATTAAGCTATGATAAATCTTTGGTCAAATGGATAATTTCCTTGAGTTTGCCGCTCGGCTTGGTTTTTATCGTCAATAATTTTTATTTTAAGGTTGACACTTTGATTTTGTTTTATTTCAAAGGCGCTTCGGAGGTCGGGATTTACTCCGTCGCATATAAGGTTCTGGAGACGACGATTTTCGCCGCCGCATATTTGGCCTATTCGCTTAAACCGCTTTTTTCCACCGCCGTAAATAAGGATAAGGACCGGGCCAGTGCCGCCGTCCGAAACGGTCTGACTTTTTTGCTTCTTATGTCGCTGGCGATCGTCGTCGCCTGCTTGCCGTTTTCCCGTGAAATTATTATCTTCCTTTCAAATAATTCTTTCGTTGCCGGCGCGCCGGTTGTGATCATCGTCGCCTTTGCGGCAATTTTTATCTATTTTAATATTTTAATGGGCGAAGTGATGATCGCCAAAGATCTCCGCCGCTATTTAATGTTCGTCGCCATTTTTGTTTTGCTTTTTAATATTATCACCAACATAATTTTCATCCCCCGCTACTCATTTATTGCCGCCGCTTGGACGACACTGGCTTCGGAAATTCTACTTTTGATTTTCGGAGCCGGAAAGGTTTCGACAATAATAAAATTACGACCAGATTTTTGGCGATTTTCCAAATTAATTTTTTCTGCCATGGTTTCAATTTTTGTCGCTTTTGCCCTGAAAAATCTCGAGCTTTATTTCATTTTTGCCATCATAATTTCGATGCTGGTTTATTTCGGCCTGACTTATCTCCTCGGCGGAATTCCGCAAGATCTGATTAAAGATTATTTACTTGAAACCAAAAACAAATGGAACCATGTGAGCTCTCAATAATCATTGTTGACTACAAAAGTTTTGATCTGACGGCAAATGTCGTTAGCGATATTGAGAAATTTTTGCCGACTGTTCGACATGAAATTTTGATTGTTGATAATGATGGAACGACGACCGATAAATTTCGGGATTTATATCGCGACGACAAAAATATCAAAATTATTCGGGCAGAAAAAAACCGCGGTTTCGGCGCCGGCAATAATTTGGGCGCCAAATCGGCGAAAGGAAAATATCTACTTTTACTAAATCCCGACACCCGAATTGTTGATGATTCGATCTCTAAAATGCTCGATTTTTTGGCCGCCCATCCGGAAATCGGCGTACTTTCGCCGCTAATTTATCAGCCGGATGGTAAAACTTTGCAGCGCCACTTTTTTGCCGATTTCCAAAGTTTTTCCGGCCTGATTTGGAAACGCCGGCAAAACAATGCTCGCGTCATTCCCAATTTCTCTTCCGTCATTCCCGCCCACAGGGTAAACTCCGGCGGAGTCCACAATAGTTCCGATGACTTTTTTCTGGTTGAGATGACTACCGCCGCCGCGTTAATGATCCGCCGCGACCTATTCGAAAAACTCGGCGGTTTTGATCAGAAGTTTTTTATGTATTTTGAGGACGAAGATCTCTGCCGCCGAATAACAAAGCTCGGATTAAAAAACGCCGTTTTAAAGACGGCAAAAATTATTCACCTTGAGGGCCAGAGTTCAAACAATCAACAGAAAAAGAAATTCTATTACGCCAGTCAAAATTACTACTGGCAAAAATGGTACGGAACTCTGCCCCGAATTTTGATGCAAATTATCCGCTTTCCCTATCTCTTGTGGCAAAAAATTTCCGGCTGAACCGGCTGTCATCCTGAATTTGTTTCAGGATCTAAAAATTCTGAGATTCCGAAATAAATCTGGAATGACAAACCACTTGCGGTTTTTTTACTTTTTTGCTATAACTAAATCATCACATCCACACCGGAGGCGATGGCGATGAAGTGGGCGATGAAGTGGCTGAAAATGTCATGGAAAGTCAGTCCATTTTGCGCAATTGGGCAAATTATTGCGGCGATTGGCGTGATAGTTTATCTGGCAAGCTGGATTTTGTATATAATTTCAGACATCGAATCATCACCGCTGGACACGACCATTTTTATTTTCAAAATCGCAGCCGCTTCGGTTTGTGCTGGTTTGATAATTATGATCTGGCCGGTGATTTGGATCTGTTTCCGTGAACCCCTGAAAGATCTTTTCAAGGATTGGTCATGGAAAAGATTGTTTAGCATATTCTTGACTTATCTATCCGCTCTACTAACACTCGCAGCTTTATTCTATACCCTCCTTAGTGTCTACGACCAAGATTATGACAAACTGGCGATTTCTCTGCCTGCTTATTTTATTTTCGGATTTGCGCTTGCCATAACAATAAATTGGCAGCGGAAACTTGTCGGCAAAAATCCTTGGTTCAACTTTCTATTTCAACGAACAGCTCCGCCGTCCGAATAAGGACGGTTTTTTCTTGCTTTTTATAAAACTTTTTGCTATAAATAAATTATCCCGACCAACCGGAGGCGATGGCGGTAATGAAGCGAGTGACCCAGATACTAATAATAATCGCACACGTATTGGTGCCATCATTTTCAACTTTGTCTCTTGGTGTTTCTTGATGTTTGCCGAAGATGGCCGTGAAATCACCCAGCAAATTCAGCAGATAGAAATCAATTGGATGACTTGGAGCATTTTGATTTCATTATTCCTCGGATACCCCACCTTTCAAATGGCCAAAGAAATGTATGACTTATTCTTGTAGATCCCAACTACCACCAATCAGGGTGGTTTTTTTTTGACATTTGGATTTTTCGACTTAATTTCATTTGACATTCGTCATTCGGATTTCGTCATTTCTGCCCTAGTCTTCCGGCCCAAAATCCGAGTGGGAAATTCCTTTCGGCTGTTTTGCCAAATCACGGAAACGCATCTGCTCGGCGTTGAAAAAGAGCGCAACATTTCCAATCGGACCGTTTCGATGTTTGCGGATCAGAATTTCCGTCACCCCTTTTTTCTCCGAATTTTCGTCGTAATAGTCGTCACGATAAATAAACATTACGACGTCAGCATCTTGTTCGATGGAATTATGGACAACAATATCATTGGCGACAAAATTGTGTTCACCAGGAACAGTAATGTCAAAAACTTCTTCAACACCAAGTGGTGTAATTTTTTTAATCTTGTCCCAAATGGCTTCAGCGCCTAGCACTTCACTAATTTTTGATTTTTCATCAATCGTTGCGAGTTTATCATTGCCGATTGAAAGCTTATCGAGTCGTTTCCAACCATCAATTGTCAAAAATTTATGATTTGCCGTTGCTTTGATTTTTTTGCCACTGGTGAGCAAAATTTCAAAAACTTTTTTTCTGCCGGTAGAAAATATCTTAGACGCCGAAAGTGGAGAAAATTTTCCGGCTGAATTTAAGGCTAAAATTTTCAGATTATTTTTACCAACAAGATTTTTAATTGGAGTTCGAGTTCCGGTTTTTGCATCAACGACTAAAGTATCACCCGAGAGACAACCCGATTCGCGAAGGTCGGAAAGTTGTGGCCGTTTGTCCGGACGATGCTCAACGGCGCGTGAGAGTTGCGACATAGCGACGACCGGAATATTAAGTTCCCGAGCTAAGGTTTTCAACGAACGAGAAATTTCCGATATTTCCTGAACTCGATTGGCGTCGTTGGATTTTGTCCGGCTTTCGATCAACTGGAGATAATCAACAAAAACCACTCCGAGCGGCTGCTCCATTTGTAATCGCCGCGCTTTGGTTCGAATCTCGGTCACAGTCAAGCCCGGCGAGTCATCAATAAAAAACGGCGCTTCGGATAAAGTTCCCATCGCGTAGCCGATTTTCGGAAAATCGCTATCTGATAGATTTCCTGTTCGAAGTTTCCAAGAATCAACACCGGCTTGCGAAGAAATTAAGCGATCAACTAACTGCTCCTTGGACATTTCAAGCGAAAAAAAGGCGACCGGAATTTTTTCCTCAACGGCAATGTGTTCGGCAATATTTAAGGCCAAAGAAGTTTTTCCCATTGACGGACGAGCGGCGATGATCAAAAGATCAGCATTTTGCAAACCGGCAAGTTTCGAATCGAGATCGCGAAAACCGGTCGGCAACCCGCGCAAAGCCCCTTTGTCTTTGTGAATTTTATCAATTCGGTCGAAGGCCTCGGCTAAAACATCTTTAATCGGAATAAATTTCTGACGGAAAAATTTCTGCGAAACGGCGAAAAGCGACTGTTCGGCTTTATCCAAAACGGCGGAAACTTCCTCGTTTTCGTCGAAACCGAGATCGGAAATGGTGACAGCCGAGGTGATAAGCCGGCGCAAAACCGCTTTGTCGCGAACGATGTTAGCGTAGTGAGAAACATTGGCCGACGACGGCGTGGAATTTACCAGTGAAACGATATGACTTCCGCCGCCAACATTTTCCAATTCCTTATCTTTTTCCAGCCGGTCGGTTAAAGTGACAAGATCGAGCGGCACCCGCTTTTCAAACAAACCGAGAATCGCCCGATAAATTGTCGCGTTGCGGTCGTCATAAAAATCCTCCGGCGCCAAAATTTCCGCCACCGTCAAAATCGCTTCTTTATCAATTAACAAAGCGCCGATGACCGAACTCTCGGCCTCGAGATTTTGCGGGGGCAATTTCGCCCCAGTCAATCCGCTAGATTTTTCGTTTCGTTTTGGCATAACAGATAAATCAAAGATCAAAATGCAAAGATCAAAATTGTGGTAGCCACTCCGTGGCTGGATTTAATTCTTTTTACATTTTTATTTATCATTTTGATTTTTGATATTTGCATTTTGATTTACTCTGTTTCAAAAATCTCCTCTGCCGCTTTTTCCAAATCCTGATTTTCCGAGTTTGATTTCGGTTTGGCCGACTTTTCGGCGATCTGGCAGACGATTTGCATTTTTTTACCGACGATGTGGGACAATGCATCCTCGATAATTTTTCGGTTTACCGGCTCGGAAATTTTATCCAGATGGAATTTGAAACGGACATTAATCAAACATTTTTCGCCGTCAATCCCACAAATTGTCGTGTCCCGAAGTAAAGCGTTCAGTGTATGATTGTGCGGCTTAACCTTTTCGATGACATCTTTCCAAATTTTCTCGTCGACATCTTTCGGCTCTGATGATTTCGGCGGTATTTCCGTGGCGATTTCTTTTTTTTCAATTTCTTTTTCCGGTTCCGGTTTTTTTTGAATTTCTCCGACGCTTCTGGTCGGAGTCCCGACATTAGAAATCGTCGGGGCGAATTTTTCCTCTTTTGGTTTTATTTGTTTAGGATTTAGAGCTTCGAGCTTTTCCCCTTTTTGATTTTCACTTGCTTCAATTATTCCCATCTCCAACGGCAATGTTCGAACCGAAGTTTCCTTTGATAATTGCCCGGCGGCGATAAAGATTGTCAAAATTTGATTCAACTCGGCGGCGAAAAATTTTTCTGATAATTTTGTTAGTGCCAATGTCTCCTCTTCGGTGACCTCGAATTCGCTGTCACCGCCAGAAATTTTAATAAGTAATATTTTTCTGAAGGTTTCAATAATTTCCTTGACTAGCTGCGCCGGATCAACGCCATCTTCAACCAATTTTCCAACACGGTCAATCGCACTTTTGGCATCGTGACCGGCAATGTCGCCAACAATCTCCAAAATCTCCCGATTTTTTGATAAGCCCAAAATGTTTTGGACTTGGGTCAAAGTGATATCAGAGGAGTGCGACGCCACCTGCTCAAAAATTGAGATTGCGTCGCGATGACTGCCCTCGCCGGCAACGGCAATCGCTTCTAGCGCACTTTCCTCGGCTTTCAATTTTTCGCTTTTCGCTATTAACTTTAAATTTTTAACGATGTCGTCTTTAGAAATTCGTCGAAAATCAAATCGTTGAACGCGAGATAAAATTGTCGCCGGAATTTTCTCCGGCTCAGTCGTCGCCAAAGCAAAAATTGCATGCGCCGGCGGCTCCTCCAAAGTTTTGAGTAGCGCGTTAAAAGCCGGCGTCGTCAACATATGAATTTCGTCAATAATATAAAATTTATATTTACCAAACGACGGCGCAAACCTAACCTTTTCCCGAAGATCGCGAATTTCGTCAATGCCACGATTTGAAGCGGCATCAATTTCGATGATGTCGAGATTTTTGCCGGCGGTAATTTCCAAACAGCTTTGGCATTCGCCACACGGCTCGCCATTTTTCGCCGAATTTAATTCATCGCGTTTCTGGCAGTTGACCGCTTTGGCCAAAAGTCGAGCGACGGTCGTCTTGCCGATTCCCCGCGGACCAGCAAAAAGATAGGCGTGACCGACGCGGCCGGTTTGAATCGCCATCAGCAAAGTACCCTTGATATGATCCTCGCCAATCAAATCAGTAAATTTTTGTGGACGATATTTTCTGTACAATGACATAATAGAATAAATCAAAGATCAAAATGCAAAAATCAAAATTATGGTCAGCACTCCGTGCTGGGATTCTTTATATCTTTTTTATCTGTCATTTTTTTGCGTTAGCTTACCCTGTGGGGATTTTTGATATTTGATTTTTAATTTCGTATTCCTATTATATCTCGCCTTTTAATTTCAATGTAGAATTTCAAATCGACTTTCTCGTTTCGCAACTTTGGGACAAACAAAATTTCTTTGATTGATTTTTTTATCCCCACCTTCTCCACAACTTATCCACAACCTATCCACACCATTTTATGGTAAAATAGAGAAAATAGTGATTTCTAATCAAGATGTCATCCTGAATCCGCCAATCGGCGGATGAAGTCTACGAAGTGACCCCGTGAGGATCTGGATTCTTCACTCCGTTCAGAATGACATTACAAAAAAACAGATGACCAAATTACAACTGGCGGCAAATTTGTCGAAGGAAATGAAAGCACAAGGAATTAAATTCAATCGGGACAAGGCCGAGGATTTTATTGATGCAATTACAAACTCGATTGACGAAATTCTGGCAAAAGATCGGGGAATTTTGGTTTCCAATTTCGGAAAATTCAAAATTTTTCGAACTTCATCGAAAATTATCACTTCGCCGCGTGGCGACGGCAAAAAGTTTTTTATGCCGCCAACCGACATCATCCGCTGGCATCCGGCACCGCAAACCAGAATCAAAGGCGGAAGTGAGGAAGTTTCCGACGACGATTGGCAGAAAATGAAGACCGATATCGCCGCCAAGAAGTTTGATTTCGGACCGGACTTGGTTGCGACCGCGACTAATCTGACATCGGAAAAACCGCCACGAAAAAATCCCAATGAAGTAAATATTGTCGTCAACAATTTCGGCCAGGCAAATTATTTTGATGACGACTCCTCTCCGCTTTGCCGCTTCGCCAGAAGAGTTTTTCAACTGATGGAAAAACTTTGCGCCAAAAAATTCCAAATCATTCCTCACAAACAGTATTCCCTGATTATTTTTTCCACTGGCGGCAACGAAATTTCCGAGCAAAAAATTCCCATTGTCTCACACCAAATCATCAGCCAAAAAATCGAAACCTTAGCTAAAACCCGCGGCGACAACGTCAGTCAAATTTTAACGCCGCAGGGAAAGACGCTGGTGGTGGAGAAAGTTTAATTGATTTTGTCATTGCGAGAAGGAACGACGAAGCAATCTTTTCGAAAGGATTGCCGCGCTTCGCTCGCAATGACAATATCCAAGAAATCAAAACTCAAAACCAAAAAAGGCACCGCCCTTATCGTGGCGATTTTTATGGTGGCGATTATCGGCTCGGCGGCGATCGGCATCAACGCTGTCGCTTTGCGCCAAATCAACATCTCCGAAACTTATAACAACGGACTGGTCGCTTACTATTCGGCCGAGTCGGGAATTGAGGAAGGACTTTTGCGCTTCCGTTTTGACAAAAACGCCGAAGTGCCGAAAATTATTGACGATGCGACAGTCACCAGCGATCTTCTAAATCGCCAACCGCTAAATGTTTTTCGTAATTATTTAGCCAAGCCGACGATGCGAACCAACCAAAGTGATAACGGAACCGTCGCTGGCTACTCTCAATCCGACCGCCAGCAAATTTACGACCTTTCGGTTTTTTACAAACAAAAGTTTGCCGGCGTTAATACAAACGGCGACGGAAAATTCGACGCCAGTGACTTAGCGGCAGTTGATTTGAACTCGATTCCCGCCGATTATAATTACATTGTCCAAAAAGACAATCAAAAGTCCTACACCATAAGTCAAACGGCATCGCCGCAGGATAATAATATTTATCTTTTCTGGCGCTGGCTCAAACCGTGCTCCGGCGCCGGCTATTCGGCTCACGCGCTGGAAGTGAAATTGAAATTGGATACCAGCACTTTACAAAATAATCAGGCCGGCATTTTCAAGGATGAATACACCGGACTTTTCAAAGACACGACTTGTGATTCAATTGCCAATGCAAATAATGCCTCGATTGTTGCCGGTACGACAAATGTTTATTCCGCCGGCGAACTGAAAGCGGCGCTGGAAATTTCGGCGCTCAATGTCAAAGAGATGTCAATTAAACCGATCGGCAATACTGCCGGTTCCGGTGACGGTGTGATTTTCGGCTTCGTTCAGGGATTGGATTTCAAAACCAAAGTCGCCGGTCCGACGACGACGGTTAATTCAATCGGCTATTTTTTCGGCGCGTCGCGGCAGATCACCGCCGACATTTCTCGTCAAACCGGCACAATTTTAGATCTCTTTAATTATGTGATTTACAAAGGGGGAAATTAGCAGTAAGCTAATAAGCCAGTAAGCCGTAAGCAACTCCGTCGTCATTGCGAGCCATCGAACAAAGTGAGAGGCGAAGCAATCTTTGCGAACAGATTGCCGCGCTCCGTTTCGCTCCGCTCGCAATGACAATCCACTTTATTCGTAATTTCGCGACTTATTCGTAATTCGTAGGAATTCCGTCATTATTTCTTGGCGGAATGAAAAAAACCACCCGAAGTTGGGTGGCGTTTGTTATTGTCCGGTTGCTTTTCTGAATTCTGCTTCGGCGAAGCGAATCATGTCACCGCTTTTTTTACTCATATAAATACCGAGTGCATATAAACCAAGTGGAACCGGCAGCAATACGAAGAAAACAGAACTTTTGATATAAACTGCCATGACAATGCCAGCTACGAATGCCAGCAAAACAAGAAATACCGCAATTCCATACCTGTTGATTCCAATTCTCATCCGCAAATCATAAAGTTCCTGATCGGTGTATCCGTCGTTTTCCATTGTCGTCCTCCATATCTGCGTTTTCACGACATCTATATTCTAGCAAAAGAGAAAATTTTGTCAAGGATTTGTACATGATGACGACCTCTTGGACAATAGCTGATACTTTTCTGCATACTGTAATGGGGTCAAATTGTTAAGTTTTTGATGTGGTCTGATGGTGTTGTAGATAATCAACCAATCAGATATTGAACGATTGAAACCTTGA
>JAPLVH010000004.1 GCA_026397205.1 Candidatus Berkelbacteria bacterium
CGAAAAGTCAAAGAAAAAGACAAAAACCCAAAAGAAAAACAAGAAACCAACAAAAAAATCACTTGAAAAGTGAGGTTTTTAATTTAGAAGACCATTTTTTTCAAAAATTAATCAATTTAGAGGTTTGGCGACAGCGCCAAGGAAGGCAACCCGATGTTGGAAATCAGATTGATGTATTTGCGAGCGATTGGAAAATCTGACAAAACTAATGTTTTGCGGCATGATTTGCTAAAACTTCGAGTTATCCCAATATTTACAACACAGGGCTGGACTCCATCTTTTACTTGGAGAACTCTGGGGGATGATATTGAAAGTGCCGGTTGGATAATTCTCGACGGTTCTGAATATGCCAAGTATTTTCTTGACACAATTTCGGATGATTACAAAGGTCAGATTATCGTAATTGCTGACGGAGAATTTGAACACGAGAAAGCAAATTTCGTTCTGCAGCGCGAAGAGTTTGTTTGTTGTAATGTTGCTATTACAATTCACCGTTGCGAAGCGGAAAAAGTCAGAACGGCTGCTATCTCTCACGACTTTGCAACGCATGACAATTAAATTACCCTTATTCCCGCTTTTCCGGCGGGTTTTTTCTTTGTAAAATCGGCAAATTTGCGGTAGAATAAGAAGAGGGAAAGATAACGATTGCCGCGTCGCTCGCTGGTTGGCGGGCTCCTCGTAATGACAAAAAAATATGAATTTAGAAAAATTTAGGGGGAAAAAAATTGCCCTCATTGGTTTTGGGATTGAGAATATCTCTTTGGCCAAGTTATTCCTCAAACATGGAATTGATTTTACAATTCTCGATCGTGCCGATGATAAATTCGGAAATTCCGTTGGTCAAAAATTAATTGACGAGTATCATTTGAAATTCATCGCCGGCGAAAACTATTTGTCTGATCTATCAAAATATGATTTTGCCTTTCGCTCGCCAGGGGTTCGATTCCTCACCCCAGAAATCCAAGCGGCTAAGTCGTCAGGCACGGAAATCACCTCATCAACAAAACTGTTTTTTGATATTTGTCCCTGCCCAATAATCGGCGTCACCGGAACCAAGGGGAAGGGAACAACAGCTTCTCTAATATCGAAGATATTAAAGAAGAAATCAAAAATCAAAAATCAAAAATCAAAATTGTGGAAGGTTTATTTGGTTGGCAATATTGGTGTTGCGCCGTTTGATGTTGCGGAGGAAATTACCAAAGACGACATCGTTGTTTTTGAACTTTCGAGTTTTCAGCTTCAGGACGCAGAAATTTCGCCACATATTGCCGTTGTTGTTAATTTGTCCGATGATCATTTGGATTATCACCAATCGCTTGAAGAATATCGTTTGGCAAAATATTCGATTTTAAAATATCAAAATGCCGGCGATTTTGCCGTTTTAAATTTTGATTATCCGGAGTCAAGAAAATTAGAAAATATCGGCAAAGGAAAAAAGTTTTTCTTTTCCGCCGAAAATAAGATCGAAAATGGCGCTTATGTCAATCAATCAGGCGAAGTTATTTCGACTTTCTCCGGCGAGGAGAAAATTTGTGATTTGTCGGAGATAAATCTAATCGGTCGGCATAATTTGGAAAACATTGCCGCCGCCACAATCGTCGCCAAGATATTAAATGTCGAAACCGAAATAATCCGCCAAGCGGTTTTAGATTTCAAGGGCTTGCCACATCGTTTGGAATTTGTCAGAGAAATTAACGGCGTTGAATATTACAATGATTCCTTTTCGACCAATCCGACGCCGACAATCGCGGCGGTCAAATCTTTTTCGGTGCCGATCACTTTAATTCTCGGTGGTTCGTCAAAGGGCGCCGATTTTTCCCAGTTGGCAGAGGAGATCAAAAAATCACCAGTCAAAAATATTATCACTATTGGTGCCGAAGGACCAAAAATTGCCGAGGCGATAAAGTCAACAAAAAACGACGCCAAAATTACCACCGGCGCTGATAATATCAATAAAATCGTCAAGCAAGCGGAGGAAGTGTCGCCGTTGGGATCAGTCATCCTTTTTTCCCCGGCTTGTGCCAGTTTCGACATGTTTAAAAATTACAAAGAACGAGGAGAGAAGTTCAAAAATTCAGTAAATCAAAATGCAAATATCAAAAATCAAAATGACAAAGAATAAAGATAAAAAGGACAATCCAGCCATGGAATGGCTACCATAATTTTGATTTTTGCATTTTGATCTTTGATTTTTCGCTATGAATTCATCCTACAAAAACCGAAAATCGGCTGATTACTTTTTGGCTTTTTTGGTTTTTGGTTTGATCGCTTTTGGTCTGGTGATGATATATTCGGTTTCGAAATATTTATCGCTTCAAATCACAAATCAAGCGTCAGACAAATATTTTCTGATTCGCCAGTTGATTTCTCTCGGAATTGGAGTTGTAATTTGGCTGGTGTTTCAGGCAATTGATTATCGCTTATGGCAAAAAAATACAACTAAAATGTTAATTGTGACCCTTGTTTTGTTGTCCAGTGTTTTTCTTTTTCGTTCCGATTCCAACCGCTGGTTAAATCTTTTCGGTTTCGGTTTTCAGCCGTCGGAATTGGCAAAACTCTCAATGATTTTCTACCTCGCCGGTTGGTTTTCTGGCAAAATGAAAAGTCAAGAAATCAATGAATCATTTGTCCCATTTTTATTTTTTATCGGCGCAATTTCACTTTTAATGCTTTTGCAAAAAGATCTGGGAACGCTGTCAATTATTATTGTCATCGCCGGCGCAATGTATTTCGCAGCTGGAGCAAAAATTTCCAACCTGTTTGTTGGTGGCGGACTTCTCGTTTTTTTGGTTTGGCTGGCGGTAAAAATTGAGCCGTATCGAATACAGCGATTAACTTCATTTTTAAATCCGGGAGCCAACGCCAGTTCCGCCGGCTACCAAATTCACAACGCCTTGATTGCCATCGGTTCCGGTGGTTGGTGGGGACTTGGTTTTGGCCAGAGTCGGCAAAAATATTTATATCTGCCGGAGGCGCAAACCGATGCGATTTTTCCGATTATCGGTGAAGAGCTGGGATTTCTCCGAGCAAGTGCTATTATAATAGTATATGCGATTATCGCTTATCGCGGATTTTCCATCGCCAGGCGGGCACCTGATGATTTTTCCCGTCTTGTGGCGATCGGAGTCACCACCTGGATTATCTGGCAAACCTTTGTCAATCTGGCGGCGATGATGGGCGTTCTGCCACTAACTGGTGTGCCGTTGCCGTTCATCAGTTATGGCGGAACTTCGCTAATTGCTTTTTTGGCGGCGGTTGGAGTTTTACTAAATATTTCAAAACAAACGGTATAAACAAATCAAAGATCAAAAGTCAAAAATCAAAATGACAAATCAAAAAAGTTAAAATATCAATGGCAAAAAGAAAAACAATTTTCTTAGTTGGGGCTGACACCGGTGGACACGTCGTGCCGATTTTTGCTTTGGCAAAAGATTTTTTAGAGAAAAGCGATTATCAAGTCGTTGTCATCGGCGTTGGCTCAAAAATTGAAAAAGAATTTTACGCGAAAATTCCGGAGGCAATATACATCAAAATCGTCGCTGGAAAATTTGGAAAGAATTTTTTTTCAAATATTCTTTCGGTTTTGAAAATGGTTGTCGGGTTTGTCCAATCAAAATTTCTGGTGTTGAAATACCAGCCGGAATTCATTTTTCTCAAAGGAAATTATGCGACAATTCCGATTGCTTCGGCCGGCCGACTTTTTGGAATTCCGGTTTATTGCCACGAATCAGATGCGGTCATCGGCCGAAGCAATCAAATAATTTCCCGCTTCGCCGTGAAAATATTTTTTAGCTACCCGATGGAGATTTACGGTTACAAAAAAGAAAATGGAATTTATTCCGGCGCAATTTTGCGCCAAGAGTTTGAAAATGCTGGTGAAAAAAAGTATGATAAAATCATACAAAACCAGAAATTAAGCACGATTTTAGTCGTTGGTGGCAGTCAGGGCGCCCATTCGATAAATCAGGCGGTTTTTGAAATACTGCCAGCATTAGTTAACAAATTCCGAATTATCCATCAAACCGGTCGTTTTGATTTCGAATCGGCAAAAAAAATCGAAGAAAATTTGTCGGCGGAAATCAGGGAACGCTATCAGCCGAAATTATTTATCGAGAAAATTGACGAGGTAATTTCATCGGCCGATCTAATAATTTCTCGCGCCAGTTCAGCAATTTTCGAGTTTGCCGCTTTTCAAAAACCGCTGATTCTGATACCATATCCTCATGCTTACAACCACCAAATGGCAAACGGCAAATATTTCGAAAAACTTGGCGCCGCCGTTGTCATCGCTGACCACGATTTGCCCGGAAAAAAGTTGATCGAAGAAATCAATAAATTATTTTCCGATCAGAAAAAATTGAAAGAACTGGCGGAAAATTTACAAAAATCGGCAAAAACTGATGGGCGAAAGATCGTATTTGAAGAGTTGATGCAAAAATCAAATATCAAAAATCAAAATGACAGATAAAAAAGATTCAAAGAAAAAATCCAGCCACGGAGTGGCTACCAACATTTTGACTTTTGACTTTTGATCTTTAATTTAATTTTATGTGGTATCATTTTGTCGGAATTGGCGGTGTTTCAATGCGAGCGATCGCTGCGATTTTAGAATCGCGCGGCGGAAAAGTCACCGGCTCCGATTTGAAAACCGGTGGTCACTCGGCGGAAAATATCAAAGATGGAATTGACGCTCTGGTATATACTTCGGCGGTGACAGAAAATTCTCCCGGCTGGGTGGAGGTTGAGGAAGCTCGTCGTCGCGGAATCAAACTAATAAAACGCGGTGAAATGCTGGCGAAAATCGTCGGAAAAAATAAAGTCATCGCAATTTCCGGAACTCACGGCAAAACGACTACGACGGCGATGATCGGACTAACTCTAAAAAACGCCGGATTTGATCCCTTAATAATCGTTGGCGAAGAGGTGCCGGAACTTAGTGGCGCTGTTAGCTTTGGCAAAGGCAAATGGGCGGTGATCGAGGCCTGCGAATACGACAAAAATTTTCTTCACTTGCACGCCGACATAATAGTTGTCACCAATGTCGAGGAGGAACATTTAGATCACTACCCCGGCGGACTGCCGGAAATTATTGAGACATTTGCCCAGTTTGTGTCACAGATGAAATCTGGTGGAAAATTGATTTACTGTGTCGATGATGAAAATGCCAGCATTGTGGCTGAGTTGGCAAAAGAAAAAAATCCTCAAATCGAAATAATCGGCTACGGCATGAATCAGCCGAAGGATTTTGAGCAACTTGATTTTCCCTTAGCGATTCCCGGTGATCATAATCGGCGAAATGCCTTGGCGACACTCTCTGTGGCAAAAATTTTGGGAATCGAAAAATCCAGTGTCGAAGCGGCAATTTCTGATTTTCGTGGCGCCAAACGACGATTTGAAATAAAGGGCGAAAAAAATGGTGTGTTGGTAATTGACGATTACGGTCATCATCCGACGGAAATCGTCGCACTACTCGCCGGGGTCAAAGAAAAATATCCAGAAAAAAAATTTACGGCGATTTTTTGGCCGCACCAATTTCGGCGAACAAAATCGCTTCTGCCGAAATTTCCGGCTGCCTTCAAAATCGCCGACAAGGTTATCATCAAGGAGATTTTTCTCGTCCCCGGTCGTGACGAGAAGCTGGAAGTTAGCGGTCGAGACATCGTCAATTTGATAAATCAGGAAACTTCCGGTAAAGCCGAATTTATTGATGACGACAACAAAATTTTAGCCTATTTGCGAAATAATTTATCAGACAAAGATGTTTTAGTCACGGTTGGAATTCCGCCGGTTTACAAAATCGCCGAAAAATTTCTTAAGTGACTTAAGTCGCTTAAGATACTTAAGCTGAAAAAATGATTATTGATCAAGAACTTCGCGAACAATTTGGTGACCGGCTCGAAGAGAATGTTCTACTTCGTGATTTCACCTCGATCGGTGTCGGCGGGATTGCCGACGGCTTTTTTCGTGCCGAGAGGGTTGACGACCTGGTTGAGATCGTTTCCTTTTTGTCGCGGCGAGAAATTCCCTATTTTATCTTGGGCGGTGGTTATAACATCGTCGTCTCCGATGTCGGATTCCCCGGCGTCGTGATCAAGAATGAAGTTCGGGACATTGTTTTTTCCGCCGGCAGTGCCGAAGTTATCGCCTCGTCTGGTGTCGAAATCGCCCGGCTTTTAATGGATTGCGCTTCGCGCGATTTCGGCGGATTGGAGTTTCTGTTCGGAATTCCTGGGACGATCGGTGGCGCGGTTTACGGAAATGCCGGCGCTTTCGGTCACGCGATTGGTGACTTTGTGAAATCAGTGACAATTTTGCTCCCTGGAAACAAGGATCGCGAAACAAAAATTATTCGTCACTCCGGTCGTTGGCTGGAATTTCAAAATCGCTCATCAAAAATCAAAGAATTTTCTCGCTTGCATCCAAACGAAAACAAACCGGTAATTTTGTCGGTAAAACTCCAGTTGGCGCAAAGCAAAAAGGGGGTGATTTTGGCCAAGATGCAGGAAAATTTTCGGCAAAAAAAAATCAGCCAGCCGCTTGAGGCAAAAAGCGCCGGCTGTTTTTTCCTCAATCCCGGTGAACAAAAGGAACAGTCAGCCGGCTATTTACTTGACGGCGCCAAAGCAAAAAAACTTCATATTGCTGATGCTGTTGTCTCAAAAAAGCACGCAAATTTCGTCATCAACAAAAATAAAGCTACAGCCGAAGATATCCGTCGGCTGGCAAATCTGATGAAAGATCTCGTTCGGGCCAAATTTCGAACTAATTTGGAGGAGGAGATTGAGTATGTGGGAAAGTGGTGAAATCTAGCGTAAAACTGAAAGCGAAAAGTGTAAAACTGTGGTCGGCACTCCGTGCCGGGATCGATTTGGAAGTTTTAAATTTTAAGTTATCGCTTTGCGTTTTTCGCTTTACGCTTTAAGTTTTTGTTATGCTTCCCAAAGAAAAATACTCATATTCCAAATATCGCAACCAAAAATCCCAACCGGCTGGTCGGGCGCGGGTTTTTGTCGGACCGAAAATAAAATTCTCCTTCAATCCGATCATCAATTTACCAGCAAAATTTTTGGGCAATCTTTTTATTTTTATTTTAATTTTAGCAGCGGCATGGACAGTATTTTACTCGAAATATTTTCAAATCAAAGATGTCGTTGTCGAAGGAAATAATCTAATTCCAGCCGAACAAATCTCGACGCAAATAAAAACCGGCGGCAACATTTTTCGCTTTAACATCTCTGCCGCGAAGGCAAAAATTTTAGCTAGCGAGCCGGCGATTGCCGATGTTGAAATTTATCGAGGTCTCCCCGATACCTTAAAAGTCATAGTTTTGGAACATAAGCCGACTTTAGTTTGGCAGAGCCAGAGCCGATATTTTCTGCTTGACGAATCCGGCGTTGCCAGCAAAGAAATTTCTGCCAATGATTTTGCTGATTTAGTTCATGTATTCGATCAAAAAAATTTGCCGGTCAAAGTCGGAGATAAAATTGTCGCCCCGAGTTTTATTAATTTTGCTGACAAAATTAATTTGACTTTTTTCGATCAAACCAATATCCACCCCACCGGCTTTCAAGTGCCGGAAACCACTTTAGATTTATATGTTACAACCGACGCCGGATTTTATATTAAATTTGACACAACTCGGTCATTTGACACACAAATCGAGAACCTAAAAAAAATTCTCATCGCCTTCCGCCCAAACATTCACGAATATGTTGATGTTCGGATAAACGGTTGGGGATACTATAAATAGTGGCTGTCATCCTGAGCGAAGTCGAAGGATCTTTTGAATTTTTTTTCACCAAAACAAAAACCGCCGCGGATGCGGCGGGCGAAGTAAGTTGTTGAGTTAGTGAGCGATCCATTGGAGATTGTCAACAGGCGGATCGCTGGCGAGGAATTCCTTGGAAAATGTTCCGGAAAAGTGAAGTGCCAGCATCAATCCAATGGTGACGGCGGCACCAAGTAGCCAGTTTCTCATTTGTATCCCTCCGAGATTTGATAAAGTCATTTTAGCATATACTAGCCAAAAAGTCAATACTAGAAATGAAAATTAGTATTTTTTCCCAACAAAAACCACCAACCGATATGGCTGGTGATGGTTCTTGTTTGGGCGGTTGTGGTTAAGGTCATTCGACCTTTTGCCACGGACCGTCCATTGTGACAATCTTCCCACGGATTGGTGCATCTGTCGTGACAAACCATCGGTGATCAGATGAATCGTGCACCACCCACGGGCCGACACCCGCATATGGGACGCCGTTTGGGTATACAGTCAGGCCGAGAGCTGGTAAGTAATCATCGGCTTGTTTCCCAATCAGCTCTTGTCCCCAAAGTTTCTGGTCGAGAGCGGCGATGCGGGTGGTGTCAGAGGCGATGGCAATCTTGGTCTGGGCTCTATCCTTTTTCACTGCAGGATTGGCCCAGAAAATGAGAAACGCGGCGAAACCGACAAACACAAACGATGACACAACAATATATGTTCTGATGCTTCGCGGCATGATTCATCAACCTCCATCTCAAGCTTTCAGTTTGACTTTTACATTATATCATACATTTTTTATAATGTCAATGCATAAAAAAACTTGGGAAGTCAAGCCAAAAAAGTATGATGATGTCATACTTCAGCTTTTATATAATCGCGGAATTATTGGTGAAGTTGTTGACGAAGAAAAAATTCAAAAGTTTTTGAATCCGAATTTTGAAACCGATTTTCATAATCCGAAACTTTTGCCGGATTTTGGAAAGGCGATCGATCGTTTGAAAATCGCAGTCGAAAAAAAGGAGAAAGTCGGAATTTTTGCCGATTACGATGCAGACGGAATTCCTGGTGCCGCACTTTTATATAAAACATTTTTTGCCTTGGGAATCAAACCGGAAATTTTTATTCCGACGCGGAGCGACGGCTACGGATTTAACGAGTCAGGAATTGACTATTTGATTGATCGCGGTTGTAAAATAATCATCAGTGTTGACCTAGGAATTCGCGATTTTTCCGGTGCCAATTACATTAAATCAAAAAAAATTGACTTAATAATTACCGATCACCACCTACCGGATGAAAAATTACCGAAAGCGTTGGCGGTCGTAAATCCAAAAATCAAATCGTCGAAATATCCATTTTCTGACTTGGCCGGCGGTGGTGTCGCTTACAAAATTGTTCAAGGACTAGCGGAAATATACCCGAAAATTCTGACTGAGAAATTTCTCAAATGGAATTTGGATTTGCCGGCAATTTCAACAATGACCGATGTCGTTCCACTGAAAGGTGAAAACCGTTTGATTGCCAAATTTGGGCTAAAAGTTTTGGCCAAAAGCCGAAATGCCGGTATTGCCGAAATTTGCCGCCGAGCGGGAATTGATTTGTCAAAATTAAATTCTTACTCCGTTGGCTTTCAAATCGGCCCGCGAATAAATGCGCCCGGACGAATTGATCAGGCGACCGGTTCGTTTGAGATTCTGATTTCTGGCGATGAAAAAGAAGTTGCGAAACTCGCTACGGAGCTCGAGGAAAAAAATTTAACACGACAAAACTCGATGGAGAAAATTTTTCAAGAAGCGTCAAGAAAAATTGACAAAGAAAATCTGATCAAAAATAAAATCATAATTTTGGCAAATCCAAAATGGCCAAAAGGTGTCATTGGTCCGGTTGCCAGCCGATTAGTCGAAAAATATCTGCGACCGGTAATTTTGTTTAAAGAGGAAAGTGAGAGCTTTTCCGGTTCGGTCAGAAGTATAAACGGCTTTAATATTGTCGAAGTGCTGGAATCAATTAAAAAATATCTCTTGAGTTTTGGCGGACATGCCGGAGCCGCCGGTATTCGAGTGACTAAAAAAAATTATCATACTTTTTATGATAAAATCATACTTTTTGCCAAGCGAGTTATTTCCGATGAAATGTTGCAACCAAAATTAAAAATCGATTTGGAACTATCATCAAATAAAATTTCTGTCAATCAATTTAAGGAAATCGAAAAACTTGAGCCGTTTGGAATGGGAAATCCGCGACCGGTTTTTTTAACCCCCGACTTAATTTTACGATCACACCGATTTGTCGGCAAGGAAAACAAACATTTACAACTTCGGTTTTTTGATGGGAAAAAGGAAATAAAAGGAATAGTTTTTAGTCATGAAAAAGACAGCGTCGAATTAAATGCCGGCGAAAAATATGATATAGTTTACACAACCTCACTTAATTTTTGGAACGGCAAGTGGTGGCCAGATGTTCAAATCATGGATTTGAAAATTTCTAATTAACCTAATTGCTCTAATTATTCTAAACAAATCCCAATGACTCAAATCCCAATTTTAAGACATTGGTGCCTGGAGCTTTTTTAGGTCAATTAGAATAATTAGAACAATTAGAATAATTTATCGCTTGACAACAAGATAGTAGTAATATTATGAAAAAACCTAATGGAAAATCAGTGTTTGTTTGTTCGAATTGTGGCAATGAATCTCCGACTTGGGCCGGAAAATGTTCGGCTTGTGGAGAATGGAATTCGCTGAAAGAATTTTCGCCGGCAGTAGAAAAATCAAGTGCTGGAGCGAAAATCTTATTGTCAAAACTTTCTGATTTTACAAACAAAAAATCTTTTCGGACACAATCAAAATATTCGGAAATTGATCGGGTTTTTGGCGGCGGAATTGTAGAGGGCGCGGTGATGCTGGTCGGCGGTGAGCCAGGAATCGGAAAGTCAACTTTGGTTTTGCAGCTAATAGAAAAAATGGCGCCGGCGATTTATCTTTCCGGCGAAGAATCGCCGGCGCAAATCAAATTGCGCGCTGACCGGCTGAAATTAAAAACGGAAAATATTTTTATTACCGACGGCGCTGATATTTCCGGCTTGGAAAATATTTTAGATGAAATTAAGCCGAAAATTTTGGTTGTTGATTCGATTCAAACGGTCTACGACTCGCGAATTTCCGGTTCGGCCGGAAGCCAGATGCAAGTCAAGGAATCCGGTTTGGTTTTGCAACAGTTGGCGAAAAAATATAATGTCGCCGTCATCATCATTGGCCATGTGACAAAGGAGGGTTTGGTTGCTGGACCGCGAACACTGGAGCATCTGGTTGATGTTGTGGTTTATTTGGAAGGCGAACGGAATCGCGACGCCCGGATTTTGCGAACGGTGAAAAATCGTTTCGGGACGACTGATGAAATCGCCGTTCTTGTGATGTCGGAAACCGGACTTAAGGAAATTACCAATCCCGGAGCGATATTTTTGTCGGAAACCGAAAATGCTCCCGGCAGTGCTATCTGCGTTTTGCTCGAAGGAACGCGACCGCTGTTGGTCGAAATTCAGGCGCTAACGACTCCGACATCATTCGGCTATCCGCGTCGAACTTCCTCCGGATTTGATTTAAATCGTTTAAACATTTTAGTCGGTGTTTTGATTAAACGAGCCGGATTAAATCTCGGGGGTCAGGATATTTATTTGAATGTCGTCGGTGGAATTTCCGCCAACGAACCGGCGGCCGACCTGGCGGTTTGTTTGGCGATTGCGTCATCAATGAAAAACAAAACTTTGCCGAAAATGTCGGCGTTTTTTGCTGAGGTTGGTTTAACCGGAGAGCTTCGAAATGTTGCCGGTGCAGATAAACGAAAAAAAGAAGCCAAAAATCTCGGTTATACACCGTTAACAAATTTCAAAAACGTCCGCGAAGCAATTGACAAAACTTTGGTCTAGTATTACACTTTTTACACTACACGGAATAATATTTAAAATAAAAAAGTTACAAGATTTTAAATACGTATTTAAAATCTTGTAACAAATTTTAGCACCAACAAAGTATGAAAAAAAGTACAAAAAGAAAAATTGTAAGAAAATTTGGTGAAATTACAATTGATCTTTTGGAATTAATTGCAAACATTCCGGTTGGGATTATTGGTGGTTTTGTTGATCACCACGGTGTTTACAGTTATGTCCAAAGGGACGACAACATTCTCGATAATTTTTTCATTCGGCTTCGTTCCCTACAGGAACGAGGTTATATTGAAATAAAAAGTGATGGTAAAAACAAAAGTGTTCGATTGACAAATAAGGGCAAAATAAAGGTTTTAGAAGGTAAAAAATCAAAAATCAGAGATGGAAAATGGCGAATTTTATCATTTGACGTACCGCGCGAAAAAAATAAACTTCGCGATCAATTTCGTCGGTCGATCAAAAGAATCGGTTTTAAACAAGTGCAACAAAGTTTATGGGTTTCGCCATTTATTAATGCTGATGAGATTGACTTAATAATAGACGAATTAAAAATTCGTGAATATGTTGCTTATTTTATTATTGACAAAACTGACATCGAGGAGCATTTGGAAATCATGTTTGAAAAGGAATTTCGAACTCCTAAACCCGAGAGATGGTGATCTGATTGATAAAAAATTTACTTAGGGATTTTCAATACGTATTGAAAATCCCTAAGTAAATTTTTTTGGAACGAAGCGCCGGCTGGTTAGCTCATTCATTTCTTCAAATTGTCCAAAATTTCTTTTGCGTTGCCTTCAACATGAACCCATCCAGTAGGATTTAATCTAATTCTTTTGTACCAACTTAGAGGGTATTCCACACGACCGTCGGCGATTCCCTGAATGTCGACGATTTGATATTTTTCAATCGCTATTTCGAGTATTTTAATAAATAATTTTTTTCGATGTTTTGTCTTTGGTGACGGTTGTCAACAAAAAGATCGGTTTCGTAAAGATTGTTTCCCATCCAGCAAGGTTCGATTGAACCAACAAAACCGCCGACGATATTTTTGTCATCTTCAGCCAAAATGAAAATGTTTGGCTGTTTCTTAAATCGATCTTCTAAATATTTTTTGGCGGAAGTAGCATCCCAATTTTCATCTGGGTTTGCGGCATTAAAAGAACTGGCGTAAATTTCGCCTAGCTTTGATAGATCACCTTTATTTACGTTTCTAATTATCATGTGCCGGTTTTGAATGAATAATCGGAGGAGGAAGTAAGCGAGCCGTTGTTGTCGACGGAAACGACGCGGAAGTGATAAGTTGTGTTCGGTAAAAGCGAGGAAATTGCAATCGAGTGATTTGTCGCCAGGCCGTTATTTTTGTCCGACGAGCCGACGTAATCATTATAATTTCCGTGCGTTATTGTGTCGTAGAAAACTTGGCCAGTCGCGCCGGTGGAAGTTGTCCAAGAAATTGTCGCTGTCGTCGCGCCGATCCCTGAAGTGCCAACAGCGGAAATTGACAAATTATTTTGTAGGGCAAAGAAAGAAATCTCTGCGCTTGCCGTTTGCCCGTAATTGTCGGTTGCTTTGGCGCCCAGAACATGCCGGCCGGTCGAAAGCGCGTCAAAATTGTAATTCAAACTAAACGGCGAACTACTGGAAGAGCCGATGCCGGTGCCATCAATCGAATATTCAACTTTGGAAATATTGCCGGGATTATTCAGCGTTACGGAAATTGTTTGTGTGCCGGAAACGGTGTTATTTTCCCCAGGATAATTGAAAGCGATTGTTGTTGCTGGAGCAATATTATTGATGTCACAGCTTCCAGTTGGAGTCGGATTATAAAGCCCAGCGCCGATTGCCCAGTCGCGAACCGGTCCTTCCCAAAGTGGGTTGGTCGGCATTTCTGAATGAATAATTGAAAAAACTTTGGTTTCGGTCACCGAGTTCGGTGCGTTGTCCGGTGCCGGTAATCCGTTGGCGCGACAAACCCTAACAGGAACATTAACATCGTCGTGGTCGGTCGGCACTTGCCAGCTGGCAAAAATATCGGTTGTTGTTTCCTTTGAGTACTGCGTCGGAAGTTTATTTGACCACTTCTCAACGGTTACCGTTTGAATCCCAGCCGGTGCGACAAACTGCTCAACTGGTTTGCCGGCTGTTTCTGCCGCCATAAATTGATGAAAGATTGGCGCGGCAACAACAACGCCGTCAGCACCGGAGGACATCGGGTGATTGTCATCATTTCCGACCCAAACGCCGACAGCCAAAGACGGAGTGTAACCGAGCGTCCAGGCGTCGCGGAAGTCGGTTGTCGTTCCGGTCTTTGCTCCAACCGGTCGGTCGGCAAAATAAAGCGGTGTTCTTGTACCGAAAACCATCGCCCGGGAGTTATTATCTGACATGATATTTTGCAACTCATAGGCAATTTGCGGATCAACTGCCTGCTTGCCTTTGTCGTCGTCCGGTTTGTATTCGAAAATAGTTTTATTGCTCCTGTCAACGACTTTGAGCATCGTTTCAATGTCGTGATGATTTCCATTGTTGGCGAAAGTCGCAAAGCCGTTGGTGTGTTCTAAAAGCGAAACTTCGCCGACGCCAAGTCCAAGCGATAACCCGTATCTAGACCTTTGGGTTAAACTAGAGATTCCCATGTCAGAGGCAGTGGTTAGGACATTATCAATTCCTGAAAGCGCCGTGGTTTTAACCGCCGGAATATTCAAGGAGTTATCCAATGCCAGCCGTGCCGTCACCGGACCATGAGATTTGCCATCGTAATTATGGGGAGTATAGCCGCCACCGAAATCGGTTGTGAAGTCATATAGAATTTTGCTTGGCGAAAAATCTTTCTGTTTATAGGCGGTGGCGTAAACATAGGGCTTAAAAGATGATCCCGGTTGGCGCAAAGCAGTCGCGACATTAAAATTACCCTGATTTTTAGTATCGAAGAAATCTCGGGAACCGACCATCGCCAGGACCTCACCGGCTTTCGGATCAATTGAAACCAGAGCGCCGTTTGAGCCACCGTATTTTTGAACTTTTGCCATACCATCATCAACCGCTTTTTCCGCCACCTTTTGGGCGTTGTAATCCAATGTTGTGTAAATAGACAAACCCTCTTTTTCCACCGCTTCGGTGCCGAATTTTGCGTCGGCAAGTTCCAAAACATAAAGTGAAAAATGTGGCGCCAGGATTGACATTTTTCGTGGTTGAACTGTTGTGCCGACAGTTGTCGCATCCTCCTTTTTCGCCGCATCGGCCTGATCCTTGGTGATATATTTCATGCCGACCATCTGGTCGAGGACATAATTTCGGCGGATAATCAGCCGGTCTGTGTGAAGACCATAAGGTGAATAGTAAGTCGGGGCTTGGGGAATCGCCGCCAATGTTGCCGCTTGGGCCAGATCCAGATCCTTGGCTGATTTATTGTAGTACATTTGTGCCGCCGCTTCGACACCGGCCGCCTGGCCGCCATAGGGAATTTCATTCAAATACATGGTTAAAATTTGATCTTTTGAATACATAAACTCGAGTTCGATTGACAGGATCACCTCCTTAATTTTTCGGCTGATCGTTCGGTTAGAATAGAGCAGGGCGTTTTTGACATACTGCTGAGTGATTGTCGAGCCGCCCTGAGTGCCGGAGCCGATGTGAAAAATATCGTGAAAAGCCGCCCGGGCGATTCCCTTAAAATTGATGCCGTAATTTTGGTAGAACGATTGATCTTCGGTTGCGACTGTCGCGTCCTTGATATTTTGCGGGATTTGATTTGATTCAACCAAAGTTCGTTTCAAGTCGCCGGTTTCGTAGAGCAGAGTTCCGTTTCGATCAAATATTTTTGTTGATTGTGATGGTTGAGTGGCGGCGATTTTTGCCGGTGTCGGCAGATCCTTGGCATACCAAGCAAAAAGCAGTGCGGTAACAAAAACGAAGCCGAGAGCAATGTAGGCCAAAACTCGGATGATTTTCTTTTTATTCCACTTTTTCAAATTCTTTCGGCGCAATGTCTGTTTCAGATTGACCGGATTTAGGAAGCCAAGTTTCATAACATATCCTTACCAATTTACGAATAAATCTAAAATCGAAATTACTAATAAGAAATGCATTTTTAGATTCGTTTTATTCGTAATTTCGTTCTTGGTGTTATCGGTAAATTAGTAAGGTCTTATTTACATTGTAGAACTTTTGAAATATGATGTAAATATAAATAAGTCAAAAATCAAAATTCAAAAGTCAAAAGTGAAAACAGGGGACGAGAAAAAGTTTTATTCAAATTTAAAATATTATCAAGAGGTGAAGATGAACAAAGTAAAAATTCAAGAAGTTTTAAGTCGATCAATTGACACGATTTATCCCAGCCGACAGGATTTGGAGAAACTTTTGGAGTCGGGAAAGAAATTGCGGATTTATATGGGAATTGATCCGACGGCAACTTATGTTCATCTCGGCCACGCGACCAATTACATTATTTTAAAAAGATTTCATGAACTTGGTCACAAAATAATTGTTGTCGTCGGTGATTTTACCGCCATGATTGGCGATCCGAGTGATAAAAAATCGTTTCGAAAACGGTTGACAAAAAAAGAAGTCGCCGAGAATTTGAAAACCTACAAAGATCAAATCGGCAAAATTCTTGATTTCTCCGACAAGAAAAATCCGATCGAATTCCGCTTCAATTCACAATGGTTGTCAAAACTGAAATTCGAAGATATTATCAACATTGCATCTCATTTTACTGTCCAGCAAATGATCGAACGCGACACATTTGAAAAACGAATCAAGGAAAGGAAACCGCTTTTTGTCAGCGAATTTTTCTATCCGCTGATGCAAGGTTACGATTCGGTGGTACTGGACGCCGATGTTGAAGTTGGCGGAACCGATCAAACTTTCAATATGTTGGCTGGTCGCAGTTTGGTCAAATCATATTTGGACAAGGAAAAAATCGTTGTTTCAACAACACTTTTGGAAAATCCATTGACCGGCGAAAAATTGATGAGCAAATCTTTAGGGACTGGGATTGCTTTGAACGAAAAACCGAATGAAATGTTTGGTAAAGCTATGTCATTGCCGGACGAAGCAATCATTCAAGTTTTTATTGACTGCACTTATTTGTCGATGACGCAAATTGACCAATATCGTGGTGAAATGTCGGAGGGAAAAAATCCCAGGGATATCAAATTGATTTTGGCGCGGAAAATCGTCAGTCAATTTCACGGTCAACACGAAGCGGAAAAAGCCGAAGCCAATTTTATCCAAATTTTTCAGAAGAAAGAGTTGCCGGATGAAATTCGGGAATTCAAACTTGACGGAACTTTTAATTTGCCGCAACTTTTGGTCGAAGTCGAGTCGGCCGATTCGATGTCTGATGCCCGGCGGTTGATAAAAGCCGGCGCGGTTGAAGTTGATGGCGCAAAAATCACCGATGTCAGCGCCAAAATTTCAACTCACAAAGACATGATTATTAAAGTTGGGAAGAGAAGATTTGCAAAGATAAAATGAAGAGTTAAGATCTCAGAATTAAGAATTATGGAAGGGGATTTTGTTCTAAAAAAATTCTCAATTCTAAATTAAATTCTGAGATCTGAATTCTTAATTCTTAATTTGCCTGGTGAGATGCATGAGAAATTAAAACAAATTCTTATTAGTGCGATCGGAAAAGCTGGCTATAAAGTTCCGGCTGGTTTTGATTTTGGGCCTGCGGAAAACGAAAAGTTTGGGGATTTTTCGACCAACGCGGCGCTGATCATCGGCAAAAAAGCCGGCGAAACTCCGAAAGATGTTGCGGAAAAAATCGTCGCCAATATTAAAGATAAAAATATCAAAAACACCGAAATTGCCGGTCCGGGATTTATTAATTTTCACATGTGTCCGGAATTTTTTTGGCAAGAGTTATCAGAAATCCTAAAATCAGGACAGGAATTTGGTCGTGGGGATAAGAATCATCGTCAAAAAATTCTCGTCGAATTCATCTCGGCCAATCCAACTGGCCCACTTCACATCGGCAATGCTCGCGGTGGCCCGATCGGTGAGACACTGTCAAATGTTTTGTCTTGGCTTGGACACGAGGTCGGTCGGGAATTTTATGTCAACGATGCTGGCAGCCAGATTGCTAAGTTTGGCAAAACCCTCGCTTACTATTATATAGTCAAAACCGACCCGAATTTTCGCTTTCCGGAGGACGGTTATCCCGGCGATTATCCGAAAGAAGTTTCCGAGGATATTCAAAAAGAACACGCGGTGGAAATCGAAGCGCTAAAAGATGAACTGTTGCCGGAGTTCTTCATTAAACACGGTCTAGAGTTGACGACGCGCCGAATCAAGGATGATATTGAACTTCTCGGCATCAAATTTGACAATTTCGTTTATGAGAGCGACTTTTTGTCGTCGGGAAAAAGCCAAGCGATTGTCAATCAACTAAAAGAAATCGGAAAGACGACAGACAAAGAGGGTGCGGTTTGGTTTACCGCTGACGAATCCGCCAGCCGGCGGATTGACGGCGACGACAAAGAAAATGTTTTGGTTCGTTCGGACGCCGAAAAGTCGTTGACCTATTTCGCTAGTGACATCGCTTATCACAAAGACAAGTTTGATCGCGACTTTAAAAAATTAATTGACATCTGGGGACCGAATCATCACGGTCACATCGCCAGGTTGAAATCAGCAATGGCGGCGTTGGGATATGACCCGAAAAATTTGGAAATTATGCTTTACCAGAATGTCAAATTAAAAAAAGACGGCGAGGTCAAGCAGATGGGCAAGCGGCTGGGAAATTTTATTAACATTGCCGATCTGGTTAATAAACTCAAAGTTCCGGCAGATGTTTTCAAGTTTATGATCATTTCTCACTCGTCGTCATCAATTCTTGATTTTGATTTGGACCTAGCGCTAGAGCAGTCGGAAAAAAACCCGGTTTACTATTTGCAATACGCTTACGCTCGAATTTGTAGTATTTTGCGCAAGGCCGACAAAAAAGTTGTTGAAGAGTTGGAAAAAATTGCCAGGGGAGAGGTGAGTGCTGGGATGTCAGAGTTTACCAATTTGACCGACAAAAAAGAGATTTATTTGATTCTTAAGCTAGCGGAATTTCCCGAGGTGCTGAAAAAAATCGAAAGCGATTTTCAAATTCAGGCGCTCCCCCATTTCGCGACAAAAATTGCCGGGGGATACCACGATTTTTATAGTTCAAATATTGTTTTGTCCGATGATAAAAAACTCACCCGCTCTCGCCTTTTGTTAATTTTAGCAACTCGAAATGTTCTAAAAATTTGTTTGACTTTGATGGGGATCTCGGCACCGGAGAAAATGTAACAGCGTCGAATGAGGCCGAGTTTTGTATCGGCGTGAACCGAATGAATTATATTCGCAGCACAAATATAAATTAAACTGGGATTATTCAATACGTATTGAATATCTCCAGTAAAGTTGGGTAAAAAGGATGAAGAAAAAAACGAAACAAAAAATAAAAAGAAAGTTGGGAGAAATTTCGATCAATTTATTGGAGCTGATTGCCAATGTTCCAGTCGCGATCGCTGGCGGTTTTTTGGATCCATACTCGGTATATCGAAGTGCG
Organism: Candidatus Berkelbacteria bacterium; assembly: GCA_026397205.1. Classification (GTDB taxonomy): domain Bacteria; phylum Patescibacteriota; class UBA1384; order XYA2-FULL-43-10; family CAINNR01; genus JAPLVH01. The sequence goes on from JAPLVH010000004.1 coordinate 19,258, forward strand.
CCGAGAAACAGCAATATTCTGGATGATTTTTTTGATCGGCTTCGAACATTAAACGAAGGCGGATATATCGAAATTGTTAAAGACGGTAAACGTAAAAGTATTCGCTTAACCAATAAAGGCAAAATTAAATTGCTTGAAGGGAAAAAATCTGAGCAGACAGATGGTAAATGGCGAATTTTATCATTTGATGTCCCTAGGGCAAAGAATAAGCTTCGCGACCAATTTCGTCGTTCGATCAAGAGAATCGGTTTCAAGCAAGTTCAGCAAAGTTTGTGGGTATCACCATTTATAAATGCCGACGAAATTGATTTAATAATCGATGAGCTAAAAATTAGAGAATATGTTGCGTATTTTATTATCGCTAAAACCGATATTGCCGAGCATTTGGAAGTGATGTTTGCCAATGAATTTCGAAATATCAATTTTTAATCTTAGGTAATTGTAACAACTCGTCTTAAGAAAAATTTACTGGAGATATTCAATACGTATTGAATATCTCCAGTTTATTATTTGTGACAAAATATTTGAAAAAGTATTTTCTGGAGCGGAGAATTTAATCACTAAAGAAAAACTTTCCCAGAAATACTTGACTACTACTACTACTATGTAAGACAGAAACTAGATTTGCAAATTTCTAATTTCTAATTACAAATGTCAAATAAGAAATTAATTAATTGAAAGGAAAAATGGGAGAGAAAATTGGGCCGAGTGAGGAAGATTTGCAAATTCGTGAAGGTGAACCGGAGGGTCGGGTGGATGATGTTGATTTAGCTAATGATCGCGCTAATTTATCAGAATCTTATCGTGAAAAGAGGAATGTTTACTTAAAAGGTCATGAGCAATATCGAGAGGCGCACTCAGAACATCAAACTTCAATGGACACAGTCAAGAAAATCGACGACGAAGGTGGATTTGGCAAAATGGCTAAAATGGCGGAAGAGGGTGAACTAGACAATGAATTGACCGATAAAAAATAACTATCATATAACCAGAGAATCAAGAAAACCAGCTTTAATGGCTGATTTTCTTTGCCAAATTAATAAATTGTAGATTTCTCCTCGAGTCGAAATGACCCAACTTCGCCCCGATATTCTTCGGGACTTCGCTGGGCAAGCTGAAAAGATTGCTTCGTTCCTCGCAATGACAAAACAATTTAGTTCTCACTTAGTCGTTCGAACAATAAACTATTGTGGATTCCCGACCAAGTCGGGAATGACCCCAACTTCGCCCGCCCTGGGCGGGCTTCGCTGGGCAAGCATGGATTGCCGCGTCCCTCGTAATGACAAAACAATTTAGTTCTCACTTAGTCGTTCGAACAATAAGATTTATTGGTAATTTCGTTCTCTGAATTATTCGCCCACAGGGTCAGCTTTGCAAGATAAATTGGTAAGGACTAAATTGTTTCTTCAAAAACCTTACTCCCGGAAATCAACCAGAGTTTGCCGAGTTTGCCGTTGACTGCGAAATCAGAGAGTGGCAAAGATGAATCGGCGACGAATTGTTTCAAATAATTTCCACTTTTGGAAAATTCTAAAACTCGATTTGCTGTTTTGTCCAAAATAAAGATCGCACTCGAATCGGCGCTGGCGTAAATTTTTGCTGGGCTGGAAATTGTTGCGTCCGGCGTCGGAATCGCACCAAGGGCAAAAGTCGTATCAACTGCGCCTTTTCTAATTCGTAACACTTTTCCGTCGGAAGTCAAAACATAAATGTCGCCGTCGATTGAAATGCCGACGGCATTTTTAATACTGTCATTTGCTTTTGCTAAAACCGAAGTTCCGGCGGAATAGGTCGAATCAGACAAAGTGTGTTTCCAAATTTTGCCACTGCCAGAATCCAAAAGATAAATGTTGGTCGAGAAAACCGCGATCGCCGTCGCATCTTCCCAAGTTGCGCCACTGGCCAGCGAAACATCAGCCAAGGAGTTGTCCGAAGTCGAAAATTTGACAACTTTTTTCGCCTCAACATAAAGATAAAAAATTCCGGCCGAGGTTGAAAAATCAGGCGACTTGATTTTGCCGTCAGCGCTTCCAAGTGTTGCCAGTTTGCTGACATTTTTAGTTCTAGTGTCGTAGCTTCGAACCCAGCCATCACCAGCAAAGGTATATATCACAGCGCCGACGGCGTAGGAAATTTCATCGCTCGAAGTTAGCGTCAAACTCGGCGCCTGACCGGCGGAAATCCGCGTCGCTAAATTCATCTCATCCAACTTTGCCTGAATTTGATTTTCCAAATTGATCGCCTCGTCGTGAATCGCGGCCGAGCTTTCGGCATTTTTCGCCATACCGAAAGCGTCAACCAGCTCCTGCTTACCGGTTGATTTTTTTAAGCCAATGTCGGTTAGCGCTTGCTGATAAGTCGAACGGGCGGAATCCAAACTGGTAAGTCCTTGACTTTGATCAACAACGGAAACATTATGCCGGTTATTAATTAAAATTTTGATAAAACCGACTGCCAACAAAATTACAATTAAAGTGATATATAAATATCGGCGCTTTTCCGGTTTGATCATTTCCTTGAACCAAAAACCGAGATTGGTGAAAAAACTACCGCGACGATTTTTTTTGCCGGAAAAATAATTGACTCGCGGCGCGCCAAATTTATTCGATACCGGTTTGATTGCCGCGCCACCGAATTCGCGAGCCCGACTGCCGACTTTTTTTGCGCTGGAGGAGAGTTTTGGCGAAATATTTCTCGCCCAAAACTCGGCCAGTTTTTTGCCGCTGGCAACGGTCGCTCGGCCGGAAACTTTTGCCCCAGCTTTGACGCCGCGATAAATTACTTTTGAATAATGTAAAAGCGGTGAGTCGGGGATATCATCCAAAATAATAATTTCCGGGCGATCGTCAATCCGCCGGTTGGCGGATCCATCATCAGTTTTTGTGTCATCAGCTAGAGTGCCAGAAAAATTTATCACAATTGAGTTAATGTCCTTGACTTTTGAGCGACGGAGAATTTTCACCATTTCGGCGATGGCGATTCTGTGATCGCCGGAGTTGACCAGATCGCGAATTTTGTCCAGAGTCAGCCGGGAATACAAATTAGAATTTCCGATGACGATTTTATCGTCGGCGTCAACATTGCCATCAATCAAACTGACAAAAGTTTTTAGCGGATGAACCTCGTCGGCGGAGATCGGTTTTTCCGTGATGTGGCTGATTTTGTTGCCGCGGAAAAGATAGCCGGAAATTTTGCCGGTTTGAGAGAATACCAGCTCATCGCCGTCAACAACGCCGACAATCGCATTCAATTTCCCGATCCACTCGTGTTCGCCGGATTGCGAGAGATCGCCGAGGGCAAGATTGATATTTTTTATTGTCTCCTCAAAATCATCAGTGGGATTTTTTTTATCATCTGAAAGACCGGAAGTTAGCGCGTCCAAAATTGTATCGCGAATTTTTTCGCCGGCAACCCAGGGTGATTCAATTTCAATTAGATAGAAAAACCTCGCCGGAGTATTTTCCGGTTCTATTGTGCCGATGAACAGGAAACCGTCCTTGTGTTTCCCTTTCGTGGCGACTTGCCCGATTTGCGCAACAAGGTTTTTAGCAGACATCTTTATATTTATATTTTAGCACTTTTTTTTGGTCGGGGCGATCCGCCCGAGGCGGACGACCTTCCACTGTCGCTGGTCGGAGAGAGAGGATTCGAACCTCCGATCTTCGGACCCCCAGCCCGACGCATTAACCAAACTATGCTACTCTCCGCTGATTTAATCGTATCAATTTGATAGAGTTTGTAAAGATTAGATGACCATTCTCATATTCTGCAGAATTAGAGAATAGCTGTCAAATCAAAAAATTCCGAAATTGATCCGGAATATCACAAAAGAAGAAAAACAATTGTATTACTTGATTTTTTTTACCGATGTCCTCAGGCAACGAGTACACAAAACAACGCCGTTAACTTTTTGCAAATTCGGCAAAAACTTGCGCTTGGAGTGGCGTTGTGAATGGGAAACATAGTTCCCGGAAATTTTCTTTTTTTCGCAAACGGAGCAAATCATAATAGATCAAAAATTAAATATCAAAAATCAAAATGACAAATTAAATCTCAAAAAGACCCCAGCACAGAGTGCTGACCTACATTTTGATCTTTGTCTAGCTTTAGCTGACCCTGCGGGCACTTTGTTTTTTGCATTTGAAATGCTACAATACTTTTATACTTTATCAAACTTTTCCAGGTTTTACAAGTGTTCCATCACTGACTTTTGTTTCACTGACTTATTGTGATGCTGGTCGCATTATTCGTTTTTAGCCATTAGGAATATTCGTTATCCGTTCTTGAAAGATTACTATGTTCATACTAAATTTTTTCAACCAGCCACTTTTCGGGCTCATCGCAATTATTGGGCTGTTGATTGCAATTACGGTTCATGAATTTGCCCATGCTTGGATGGCGAATCGCCTTGGTGACCCGACGGCAAAATTGATGGGGCGATTGACTTTAAATCCGCTGAAACATTTGGATCCGGTCGGAACTTTGTTTTTATTGGTCGCCGGTTTTGGCTGGGGTAAACCGGTGCCGTATAATCCGAGCAATTTGAAATCCGACGGCGACGAAATCAAAGTTGCTTTGGCCGGCGTTTCTGCAAACTTTATCCTGGCGTTAATTCTCGGCATTCCGCTACGAATTATTACTTTGATGCACATTCCGACCGACTCAAATATCATTTATCAAATTTTAGAATTTCTACTGGAAATGAATTTGCTTCTGATCGCTTTCAACATCATTCCGATTCCGCCGCTTGACGGCTCAAAATTAATTTTCCCTTTCATCAGTTTCGAAGCTCGTCAAACTTACGAGCGAATCGGTCCGATCCTGCTCTTCGGACTAATAATTTTAACCGCCTTTTCTGGCACTTCAATCCTCGTCCAGTTTATGGATCCAATCATCCGCTTTCTCTCCTTCGTCGTCAAAGGAACATATACCTCTATCTTTTAGGGGACGGTTCTCTTTTGAGCACGCTTTTTGCAACTTTCTCAATGTTTGGTATAATTATTTTATGCCAAGGCAACCACGATTGCTTCTTTCAAAAAGTTTTTATCACATCATGACTCGTGGAAATAATCGAAACGAGATTTTTAAGTCCCAAACGGACTATTTTTATTACTTGAAACTTCTTCGTCGTTTCAAGGACGAACTTGATTTTGATCTCTATCACTACTGCTTGATGCCGAACCATGTCCATCTACTTATCCAAACGAAAAAATCAAATGATTTTTCCTTGTTCATGAAAAAAATCAATCTGGCATATTTTCACCACTTTCGTCAGGAATACGGTTGGGTTGGACATTTTTGGCAGGATCGTTTCAAAAGTCAGCCGGTTGGCAAAGATAATTATTTTATCCAGTGTGGAAAATATATTGAGCTAAATCCGGTGCGAAAAGGGCTGACAAAAAAGCCGGAAGAGTGGCGTTTTTCAAGCTATAATTTTTATGTTGATGGCGCTAAAAATAATTTGTTGACCGAAGATTTCTTGTATCGGGATATTGGCAAAAATACTGAGGAGAGAAAGAAAAAATATCGCGGAATGGTTATCAGTGAAATTGTTTTAGACGATTACAAGAAAAATGTTTGGGGATCTCCAAATCAAAGATACAACGAGAAGCACAAGGAAAATCAGTATTTTACCAGGCATAATCGAGATAAAAGTTGATATTGATTTATGCAGTTGTGCGAAAGTCGTATTCAAAAGAGAACCGTCCCCTAGAGCGATAGCGGAATCAAAAGAAGTTTTAATTTTGAAATATGGTTTGGAAAAGGAAAAAGAGCCACGGTGACCTTTCGGTCGTTGTGACTCTTTGGCTTTCCTTACGAATGTCTCTGGATCCCGATGTGTTGGGGTCCGGTGTTTCTCGCGTGAGTGAGACATTCTCACGGAGGCGCCGAAGCGCGGGTTAGATGGCGAGATCCTTGATCTCGACACCAAAGGCAGATAGGATGTCATCCGTCCGAGTGCCAAGCTGATCAACGAAGGTGTCCTGCTTCTCGAGCGGGATCAGCGCATCCTCGACTTCAGTCATCGCTTCGTAGACCGGAGCCGTGTCCGGCCTCTGGTTACGGTTGCTGGTCAGCTCTTTGTACGCAGCCAGCAACTTGTCGGCTGCTTCCTTGACTCGCGTGTTGCTTTGCGCTGGGTCGAGTCCCTTCCACTTCTTGCCGAGCTCGACGATCGCGTCGGCGAAGCGGTCGGCCGCATGGGTTGTCTGGTTCTTGGCAACTTCCGTCGCCGAAGGCGGCGGAACGATGACGTTTCGCTCGTCATCCCAGTAGATCCAGATCCCGTTCCAGATTCGTCCCCGAACCCTGTTGATCTCGTTCTCCATCTTAATGATCCCAATGACCAACTTGCTGCCCTTGCCGTAGAGCTTCTTGTTGGGGCCTTGAGGGACACTCATCAGCTGACATATTTTGAACCCCATCTGGCCACGATCGCCGACGGCCGGGATTCCGGAACCCATCGCGTCCACTGCGGCCTCGAACTCGTCCTCGCCGGTGTTGCCATCAGTTGGCGGATTGGTACCACCGCCGAAGTTGTCCGGGACGGCAAGCACTTCGAGGACGTGGAACGAAATCTTGGTATCTTCAGGTTCGAAGTGATCAATCTGAACCAAGACGTCCGCTATTGGCGGCTTCTCAGCTGCGAGACCGTTGCTTTTGAGGCCATCTGCCAGCGTGTTTCCCATTTCACATCATTCCTTCTACTTCAGATTTGTTTTTGGTACGTTGATTGATATTTCAATCTAACAAAGACATTATAGCATATAATAAAAAAAATGTCAATACTTTTTGTATTGACATTGTGAAGTTATTAAAACTTAATTGATTGTCCGTCGCCGACCATAACGGTCTGAATTCCTGAACCGACGAATCTATCACAAAATGCTTGACGGCTGAAATCGGGCGAGTGCTGTGGAATCAATACTCGTGGTACAAGAACATCTCCCATCTCTTTTAGCCCGTCTCCTTTTTCGTGTCCGGAGACATGCAACTCTGGGTTTGTCTCTGAAGTTATAACTTCTGCACCAAACGAACGGATCTTTCTGACCATTGTGGCAATTCTTGTTTTATTGTTTGGGATAATCTTTGCTGCCAAAACAAACACTTTGTCTGGCCCAATGGTCAGATACCGATTATCTCCGTTAATTGCTCGGTCTATGGCTGATCCGGATTCATACTGGCTTCCGGTAACCACCCCTACAGGCTTTCCGGTACATCCGCTCTGTCTTTGGTGATCAATGATCCCGAATGCGTCAAAGAAAAAACGCATCGATGAACCAAGGCAATAAACCGGACGGTTAGCGACTTGGTTGGCGATCATTGTAAGGTCTGCCGCGAATTCGGTTTCAGACGCGAAGTTTAGGACAACGAATTCTCTATCGCGATATTTTTCGGCCGTCAGTAAATCAGCGAACGCCGCTTCCATCGTGACGACTGACGGTGTGTAACCATCTTCAGTGGCATAAGTTGAATCAAGCAGAGCAACATCGAGGCCAGTGTCTTTTATCGTTGCGATTTCGGTCAGTGTTTTCTTTGTCCGCGCTTTTTCCGACCAGTTACTTCTTAACCACTTGCAGTCGGGAATATACGCGACATCTTTTCCACAAGCAGACGTCACAAAACAAACACATTCGGGAATCGAATGAATTGTCGGATATGCACGGACTGTGAAATCGCCAATCTGCTGGACATTGTCTAACAACCGAAAGTCGAAAAATCTTTTTAGTTCGGCAGACATCTGTCGCTCCGCTACCAGAAGTGTTGTAGCTGTGCCGTAAACCGGAATTTGATAGTTCAATGAATCTGGATCATCTGATATTAGTTTTGCCAATGCTGGTAGCCCTTTCACATGATCTAAATGTCCATGAGAAAGTCCAATTCCGGCAAGTTTCCTTTTTTTCAGATTAACTGCTCGAAAATCTGGGACTCTTGTTGATTCTTCATCCGATTCATCAATGATGCCTCCACAGTCAAACATTAGTTGCTGACCGTCTGGCAGGGTCTCGAGCCAACAATTAGGACCTATAAATCTTTTTTTCTCTGATTGTCCACCTAGAGCTGTTAGTTTTATTCCAGCCGGTCTATTTGGTTTTAATGCTCGTGCCACCGCAATTGAATTACGATGGTCCATGTCAAAAGACGTTTGTCTAATCAACTCTATCACTTCCTTTTTTTATTTGTACTCGAATATCTATTAGTATAGAGATACTCGTCTGTTGAATTATAGCGCAATGTAAAGAGTTTGTCAATAGGTTGCGGGAGAAAAAAAATTGAACTAAAAAATCTCTTGTGTTTAAGAGAAATCGAAAAAATATTTTAATATTCTGAGATCAAAGAATTCGGTTGATTTTCGTCATCTTTTGGAAATTTGTTTTGGGTTTGCGAGATTGATGTTTCGCCTAAAACTGCTTTAACATCACATTTTGTTTTATCTACCCAAGACGGAACAGGTTCGCCTTGAAATAAATCAAAAAACTCTGCTAAAAATGTTGTTGCGTAGGCGCCCTTACCTAGTGAAAAAGAAATAACATAACCAACTGGGAGCTCGTATATTTTATGAATTTCCGGGAAAATTTTAGTTGGGTTTTGCCGAATCTTGGTCATTGTCATTGTTGGGAAAGCCGGTTGTTGAAAGATCAAAGTTTTGAGCTCTTCTTCAGAAACCACTTTTTTATAGAGTTCCAGAACTTTCGAAACGTCGGCCAATATTGGCAATGATTCTGGTATTTGTTCGCCGGATTTTGCGTACAGCGAAAGCAATTTATTAAAACAAAAACTTCCATAAGCATAAACAAACATTTTTGATTGGTCTTCGATTGTTTTCAATCCTAATAGATATTTTCCATCGTTTTTTTGAAGTGATTCGAGTAAAGTTAATTCGTAATAAAATACAGACGGGAACTTCGAAAATACTTCGGTCATTTTTTCCCAATTACCCCAAGATTTTCCGGCTTCGGTTCGAATATTGCAAATTATTCGATTTTCGCACAGAGTAGTCGAGGTCAAAAATGTTTTAACGGCCTGCTCGTAATTCCCTTGCAAAATTAATCGACCAAGCTCGGTGTTTATTAGTCGCGATCCAAAACGTTGAAGCGAAAAGAAATTATAAAAACCTTCGGATTTTATTTTTTTTAATTTCGAAACCAATTTTTCAGTATCAATTTTGTCGGTGCGAATTAAAATTGAAAATTTGTTTCCTTTTAAGTTTCCGATTTCTCTGACACCTTTTCGTTGATGGATATTTTTCAAAAAAATATTTGGAATAACAATTTCCTGAATTTTCTCTGGTGCGGTTCCGCTGATAGTTATTGTCTGTGCGGTTATTGCTCGACTGTCTTTGAACCCGGCATAGTGAATGTCACTGGGATTTATGTCGAGTGTCAAAGAAATTTTTTCTACCGCTTCAAGCGTTCCAATTCCTCGTTTCACCATGTCAGCATCAACTTGTGGCCGGGAGTTGCTAATTTCTTCGGGCAAATTTATCTCTTCCGGAGAAATATCAATAATTCGACTATCATTGGCGATTTCTTCGACAATAAAATCTTCCGGGAAAAGTTTAATAAAACCGTCGGAAATTTTGCCAGGATTATAATCAATCCCAATTTTTGACAAAAATTCAGCTGTAAATTGTGCCGGTTTTTCTGCCAAAATCAAATTCGGATCGGTTTTTGCGATCTCTGCAAGTTTTTCTTGGTCCAAAGCTTTTTGATTGAAACTTCTGTCGGCTATCATAATCTAATTTTATCATATTGTCGTTTTTTTATCTTCTAAATAGCAAAAGGGCGCGACTGCGGTCGCGCCCGTGATACCCCTTCTCGTTGGCTGTCACTTGTACTGTTGTGGTTTCTGGAGCTCGAGGGTGGAGCCAAGCATCGGCCGTTCGTCGTCCTCGCTTCCGGATGTGAAGTTGAGCTGAGCTTCCGTTGCGGCCGGAAGATCCGGCTCGTGCGGCGAGCTAACAACGATGTTGGCGAACTCGGTGCCGGGGTTCGCGTAGTCGGGGTTGACCCAGATGTTGCGAATTGACATCGAGTGCTTGCCGAAGATTCTGAACAGCTCGGAGAGCACATCTGCCGGGACGATGCCGTCGGTGCCGGGCAGAGGAGTTCCGAAGCGGATCTCGAGCTTGTCGCCCCGCTCGGAGCTGACGAACCTCGCCCAGACCTTCGTGCCACTCTTGGCCGCCGGGATGAGGACGTCTCCGATCTTGAGCGTTTTTCGGCGCAAGCCGGTGAGTTCCATGCCGGTATGCACTACTCCACCGGCTTTGATTGTTTCGGCACCAACCGCAATCGCGCGAATTTCGCGGTTGAGGTTCTGAACCTTGCGGTCCGCCGTTGCCGGAACGACATCGCGAGTCTTCAGGATGTCGTGCTCAACATTGCTGTGGCCCAACGGCAAGAAGCATGTGATTAGTGTGACCGGGACTTTTCGTTCCATGGCAGTTTCCCTCTTGCAGCGAAGTGGTGTGACTGTGTAATGAAATTATAGCATACAATTTATATTTTGTCAATAACAAAAAATCGGGGAATGTTTAAGCGCCGAATGTTTACGGCGGGTCGACATCCTACCCGACTTCTTGAATATATTGTAGCAAATTGGCGGAGATTTTGTCAAGTCCGCCAAAATAAATGTAAGCCCACGGATTTTGACGCGGAATTAACACGGCCAAACGAAATCAAAAAAAAGATCCTGAAACAAGTTCAGGATGACAAACCAAAATTTCTAATGCTAATTTTTATTCCGGCAGTTTTTCGCCGCTGGCCAAAATCAGATCGTTGCGCTTTTTTAGTTCCGAGTGGAAGCAATCTTCGCAAAGAATGTCATCGCTTTTCGGCTCGAAAGGGACTTCGGCTTTTTTCTTGCAGATTTTGCAGGTGATCCAGTGTTGCGGATGTTTTTCATTTAGTTGAGCTTTGTAAACGGCCGAGCAACTTTTGCAGCGCTTGGGAATATTTTTCAAACCTTTGTCAATAAAAAACTTCTGCTCACCTTCAGTCCAGATGAATTTATCGCCACAATCTTTGCAAACCAGAACTTTGTCCGTTAATTCCATGTTATATATATAGTATAATGCCCAAGGGCGGTTGTCAAATTGGCGGGGATTTGATACAACTTGAATGTAAGCACGCGGAAAAGAAACACGGAATTAACACGGCAAGAAAAAATCAAAGATCAAAAATCAAATATCAAAATGACAGATCAAAAATCAAAAATATCGGAAAAAAATACTGGCTCGTCGTTCATTTTTTACGGTGGCGATCAGGAGGAATTATATCGCGAGGCGATCCTGTTTGCCGACTCGCAGAAAATCTCGAAATTTGATATTGTAGAAGTGCAGCCGGAAGCGCCGGAAAAAACATCCAAATTTGAAATTCGAATCAAGCAAATTCGCGAACTCATATCCGGTTTATCGCGAACGCCGAGTCAGGGCAAAAAAAAGTTGGCGATAATTCATGATGCCGACAAAATGAATGAACAGGCCCAGAACGCGCTGCTTAAAACTTTGGAGGAGCCGGCGAAAAGCGTTGTGATTATTCTTTTGTCGTCGAATCTCAAATTGTTGCCGACGATAATTTCCCGTTGTCAAATTGTCAAATTTGCCGCTGACAAAGACCAAATCGAAAGTAATTATTTTGCCGAACTTGGGTTAATCAAAAACGGAAATATCAAACAATTTTTCGCCTTGGCGGAAAAAATGACTAAGGATGAAAATTTGCCGGAGATTTTAGAGTCGTGGCTTGGAGAATTTAGCCGGAGGATGATTAAGTATCCGTCAGTAGAAATTGTTGACAAGATAAAAATAGTTTTCGAAGCGAAAGATCGGCTGGAGAAATCAACAAATAAGAAATTAATCATCGAGAATATGCTGATAAAAATCATCGGATAACCAAGGATGACAAAGGGAAATTAGGGGAGATAAGGGGAGATTAAGGGAGTTTAGGGGTTAGTGGAGTATTATGAATAAAATTACAATTAAAATAAAAAGCACCGGGCAGGTGATGGAACTTGATGCCGGGCGACTGGATTTTAATCCGGGCGACTGGATTTTGGTTGAAACGCCGGCTTGCAAAGAGATCGCGATTGTTGCCCAGGACGGTCAAAAAAGTGAAGAGGAAAGTGAGGGACAGGAAATTCCCGAAGCCGAGGTTGAAATTATCCGTAAACTTGGCGAAAAAGATTTGGCCGAATATCAAAATCTGAAAAAAATTGCCCAAGAGATGATTTTAGAGTGCCAGAAAAAAGTCGAGTATCACGGTTTGCCGATGGAGATTATTGACGCCGAACTCTCCTTCGACGAGAAGAAATTAACCTTTTACTTTTCCGCCGCCGGTCGAGTTGACTTTCGGATTTTGGTCTCCGATTTAGCCTCGACTTTTCGCCGCCTGATTCGTCTGCAACAGGTTGGCGTTCGTGATGAAGCGGCGTTTTGCGGTGGCCACGGCCGTTGTGGGCAGGAGCTCTGTTGCCGGCGGTTTAAGAAAGATGATTTGGATTCGATTACTATTGATATGGCGCAAATTCAGGGCTTGGCGACGATGGGATCAAACCGGATTACCGGCTGTTGTGGCAAGCTGATGTGCTGTTTGGCCTATGAAAATGACGAGTATAAAAAAACCCTGGCGCGTCTGCCAAAAATCGGTGAGAAATTAAAAACCAAAAACGGCGTCGGTGAAATTGTCGGCCAAAATCTTTTTAAGGGCAGTGTTACCGTTGAATTTGAGGATAAAACCAAACTGGAGCAACAGTGTTAGAAATTGCGATTTTAATTTGTTTTGCGGCGATTTTTATCATCCTGACTTTTCGCTTTCCGAAAACGGCGAAGAAAGATTTTGTCGTTGAAAGTCGGTCGCTGGATGATAAGGACTTGATTGAGGCGCGAAAAATATTGGCGGCAAAAGACGAAGTTCCAAGCGTCATGGAAATCGAAAATCAGCCGGTTGATGAGTTGGATCGCTACGACAAAGAGCTTAGCGAACTTTTGAAGTCGGCGCGGGAGAAAATTGCTGACGGTAAATATGCAACCGCAGAAAATTTGCTGATTGATGCCGTCTGCCGTGATAAAAAATGTTCTTGGGCTTACGAACAGCTTGGAGTGATTTATTTAGCGATGGAAAAAAATATCTCCGACGCTGCCGAGTCATTCCAAATGGCGATTAAACTTGCGCCAGAGGGCCCGGTTTCCTGGTTCGGGCTGGGAAAAATTTACTTTTCGGAAAATAAATTTAACAAATCGATTGAGGCCTTGCAAAGGGCGGTCAATTTGGATCGAAGCAACGCCGAATATCAAGCGACTTTGGGCAAGGCCTATTTGGAAGTTCGGCAGTACGGCAAAGCGGCAAAAGCGCTGAAAAGGGCATCGTCGTTGGATATTTCCAATTTGGAATATAAAAATTTAGCTTCGGTTGCCGAAGACAAGCATCGCGAACACTCCCGAGCATCAAAGTTGAGTTGATTTTTTATAGATGATGTTTTGTGATTATAATTTTAGTAAAAATGAAACGATCGTTAAAGTTTTACTAAAATGGTGCCAAATAGTATTTACCAGAGCGAGAAATTTTTTTGGCAAAAAATATCGGAATACTTTGTAATAAAAAACCTGAACTTTTGTCTTACTTCGCTAAAGCCCAATGGGTCACCTTCGGAAGACTTCGCGGGACATCCCGCATAGCCTTTTCGGGGCGATGTGAGATGGCAGGGGTACGAGGAGTCGGACCTCGATCTACGGTTTTGGAGACCGTCATAATAACCGCTATACGATACCCCTAAAAAAAATTATAATTTAAAAGTCAAAACTCAAAAGTTCAAACTTTATTTCGTTTCTTTGTGAAGCGTATTTTTTTTGCACTTCTTGCAGTATTTTTTTAACGAAAGTCGCTCTTTTTGAAGTTTGGTGTTTTTTTCCGTCTGATAATTTCGCGACTTACAAACTTCACACTCAAGTGTTACAATCACCCGCGCATCTTTGGCCATAAAAATCCTTTCTATAATAAATTAATGGAGCCAATGGAGGGAGTCGAACCCACGACCTTCGCTTTACAAAAGCGTTGCTCTGACCAACTGAGCTACATTGGCAAAGATAATGTCCAACTTCGCTCAAGCTTCGCATAGGATGGCTCGCTAAGCGAAGCCGCATTTTAATGGCGGCGAAGTTTGGTGCTGGGAGTAGGATTCGAACCTACGAAGGCGTGAGCCGTTAGATTTACAGTCTAATGCGTTTGACCACTTCGCTATCCCAGCGAGGATAATTAAAAGTGAAAAGTGAAAAGTTTAAAATATTGGTCGGCACTTCGTGCCGGGATTTTTATTTGAAATTTTGAATTATAATTTTTAACTTTAAACTTTAAATTTTAAACTGTCTGGAGCCGATGATCCGCCACTGGCGGATGACCTCATTCTTACCCGTTCGCCGATTGCCTGGAGCCGACAACCGGAATCGGACCGGTGACCTCATTCTTACCAAGAATGCGCTCTGCCAACTGAGCTATGTCGGCAATCCCATGGAAAAACATTAATCTAGAAATAATAATATCACCTTGCGTCATTTTTTTCAAGAATTTTTTGTTATAATAAAATTATGAAACTAATTTCCGAGAGTTTTGTTGATGGTGGCGAGATGCCACCGGAGTTTTCTTGCCAAGGCGATGGTCGGCGTCCGGATTTATCTTGGTCGGAAATCCCGGCCGGAACGAAAGGTCTGGCGATCTCCGTCGTTGATCCCGACGCGCCGGGCGGTGATTTTGTTCACTGGCTGGTGGCAAACATTCCGGCATCGGTCGGGAAAATATCAGCTGGTGACCAAATCGGTCAAGAAATGCCTAATTCAACCGGTCAAAATCAGTATATCCCGCCATGTCCGCCGAGCGGTCGGCACCGCTATATTTTCACTTTATATGCGCTTGACAGCGAAAATATCTCTGGCGAGGATTTTTTTGCCGAAATCGAAAATCATCTAATCGAGAAATCAACTTTAACCGGATTGTATCAGAAGTCCTAATTTTTGTGATATAATTAAGGGAGATTAAGGGAATTTAGGGGAGATTAAGGGGAAAACCGAAATCCAATATAAGGGAATTTTAGGGGAAATCCAAAATCCGAAATAAGGGATATCAAGGGGAAAATCCAAATCCAAAATAAGTGAGGGAAATGGGAGTAATTGATATTTTTGGCAAAATTCGTCGCCGACGTATTTTTTACGCCGTAGTTTTTGGCGTCATTTTTGTCGCAATCGGCATTGGTGTCGGTTACAACATTTACAAAACGGCGAAAAAAATCAAAGCTGGTATTACGATCTCCTCAAGTGGCCAGTCAGTGACTTTTGGTAGCGGTTATTATACAGTTGACGGCAGCGGCGGTGTTTATCAAAAAACCGGTAGCCCGATCGCCACAACGCCGGACGAAATTTATCCCTTCGTTTCCTACCTGAGTTCTCCGTTTCTGGTTTTCGGCAGTCAGTTAAATATCTCCGGCAAGAACATTACTATTGCCTCTGGTGCGACGGTTTTAATCGAGGGAACGCAGAATTTAAACTCTCTTGATGTCCAAACCGGCGGGTTGATCTCTCAGCCGCAACCGGACCGCAACGGCTACATCAACCGCTACCAATATTCTGATCAGGAGTGGGCAATGGTTTTTCAGGGTTATCTTAAAGTTGATGCCGGCCAAAAACGGAAGCTGGTTTGTCCGAGCGATTATTACACCAACCCGACAACGACCAGAGGCAACGGTTGCTCGATCTCTTATTCGCCGACTTATGACGGCTCGAAAAAAATTAGCGACCTGACTGACTGGATCTCGCTGGATCAAATCTGGCAGACCGGAGCGGCGGTGTTTAATGTCGCCAGATATACCGATCCCGGCGCCAATTTTATAAACAATACGACCGCCTCGACTCAATATTATCCGATCAAATTTGAATTTAAGAACGATAATCGCGACAATCGGCTTGAACCGTACCAAGTTATTTTGCGCGACGACGCCAACGCTCTGGTCGGCTCGGCCGATGGTGTTGATGAATCGTTAATTTACGGCATCAACTCCGGTGGCTTGGTTGACGCGACCAAGTCGGCGGCGATGAACTTTCAATATTATCTCGCCAATCAGTATCTGCCGACACCAGCGTCGCCAACTCTCGGCTGGATTCTTGAAGATTTATCAAATGCTTATCAAACATTCTCCCTGGACAATATAAATCTCTTGACTTTTTTTACCGGCAGTTACGGCCAAAAAGTCAACAATGTTTTTGATTTAGAGTTTGACGACCGAAATGCATATGATCCAACAGTCGCTTCCACTCCGTTTGCCAAAGGAACTTCAGGCGCTGTTTATGACGAAGAGGTCTACAAAACTTATACTGCCAGCGCCAAAGTTATCAATCCAAATATGGCATTGGGTCCGTCGGCGCGCTTTATTCCGGCCGGTTTGACGCTGAATGTCAGTGGCGAAGTGATAATGTCCGGCGGTAATATTGATCTTTCCGGCAAAGGTTATGCCGGTTATAACATGGAATTGCGAAGTGAAAATGACGACGCTGCGCTTTTGACCGTCCGTGGCGGTGGCGACCCAAGTGTTTCCGGCAATTCCGGGGGATTGTCGTCGAACAACATTCCCCAGTCAGCGGCTCACGCTGGAAACGGCGGCGGTGGCAAGTATAAAAATAATGTTGTCATCGCTGATAATTCCAGTATTTACGATCTGAAAAATATTGCGACAACACTCGGTTCCGGCGGCGGCGGCGCGTCGCAAGCGGCGGCGATTCCGTCGCACGGCGGAAACGGCGGCGGCTATGTTTTTGTTCGGGCCAATATTTTGCGTTTTATAACCAACATCGGCGGCATAATCGCCGACGGCGGTACTGGATATCAGATCGCCGGTGGTTGGGGCGGTTCAAGCGGCGGTTCAGGTGGGACGATCGCTATTTCGGCGGTCAACGCCTATTATCCGACAATTTACTCGCACTATTTTCAGTCGCAAGGTGGCGTCGGTTTTCAAACAAGTTCAAGTAATTTGCCCTCCGGCGGCGGCGGCGGTTATGTCCGACTGGCATTTTCTAATTTTTATCAAAATGGCACAGCGACGGCGTCAACAACCACGGCGATAAATTCAGTCAGCATTAACGGCGGGTTGCCAAGTATTGCCACCGGTTTTAACGGATTAGTCGGACAGTACTGGATTGATTTTTCGCCGGTTATTGATATGACTTTTCCGTCTCCCGTTGAGTCGCTGACAATTTCTCGCGCCTCCGGCGATAATCCGGTTAGTGGCAGCCAAGTTTTGCCCGGCGACACCGTTAATGTTAATTTAAATATCTCCGGCATTCTTGACCCGACGGCCCGGACGCTTCAGCCGGTTGACATCGTTTTGGTTTTGGATTCCACCGGTACGATGCGCAAAGCCAGAAAACTTGATTATATGAAAAAAGCAGCGATAAGTTTTATCAACAGCGCAATTGTTGTCAACGACACTTATCACAACATGATTAATATCGCTGTCGTGAATTTTGATGGATATTACGGTTCCGGCAGTGACACTGAGGGTTCGCAAGTCATCGGTCAGTTGACTGACGACTCAGACGCTTTATCCGGTTACCAATTTTTAATAAACCTTTTAAGGCCCGGTGGCGGCACACCAGCCGGGTCGGGACTAAATAATGCGATTAATCTTCTGACCGGTTCTGGCTCAAGAGCCGATGCTCAAAAGTTTGTTGTTTTTGTCACCGACGGAATGGAGAATCTGCCGCAGTGCATTACCGGGCCGTATGACCGTTCAGGGTGTTACGATAGTATCAGCAATTTTGAAGCCACGGGCAAACCGGCTCAAGGATATCCCCTGGCCAGAATGAAAGCCGACGGTATCGGTATGATATCGGTCGGGCTAACTATCGGTCCCGTCCAAGACAACATAAATTACACAAAATATCTGACCGATATCTCCAATTATGTTCGGCCGCCAAGCTACGACAAACAGGATTATTACGGCGTCAACGATATTCCGAATTTAATCGACACTTTTCAGCAGATTTTTCAAAACCTGACCAACTTTCCGGCCGGAGCGGCGATGACGATCAAAAAAACCCTGCCGCCGGGCGCAACATTAAGCGGCACTTTGCCGGTGATGACAATTTCCGGCGACAAAACAGGCAAAAAAATTCTGCCGATAAAAACTCTCGATTCACAAAACCGAATTGTTCTGACTTGGAATATTGGATCGAAAGATTATCTACCGGTTACCGTTATGCTGATCGCCGATCAACATTTCATTGTCACAATTCCATTTAATTCTGGGAGCATCGGTTCCGGTCAGTTTTACGACTCGGACCAGAACAAGGATTGTCTCTCGGCCAACGCCAGCGACGCCGTGCCGGTTTATGATCAAAACGGAAATCCGATTATCAGTTCGGCGCTCAACTATCAACCGGCGGGAAATTTCTCCGTCGCCGCCGGTTCGGCAAATCCCCAGCCGCTGGCGACCAACTGCCTGCAATTTTTTTCCAACACCATCACCGGCGATGTTTACGGTGTTGGCGGTATTTTGCCGTCCTTCGGTCAGCTCGGTAAACACTTATATCAGTCGTCCGGAAATATTGGCAGTGATTCGACGGCCTATTACAAAGCGCCGAATTATCAATTTAATTCCGCCGCTCAGGCCTTTTGGGATGCCGGTAATGCCGACAAAAACGTCGCAATGAACGCGACGATAAACCGGCTGGAAAAAGACGCCAAACCGGCG
Source organism: Candidatus Berkelbacteria bacterium (assembly GCA_026397205.1). Lineage (GTDB taxonomy): Bacteria > Patescibacteriota > UBA1384 > XYA2-FULL-43-10 > CAINNR01 > JAPLVH01. The sequence continues at coordinate 37,990 of JAPLVH010000004.1, forward strand.
GCACCGACAGTCGTCAGCGCCGGAAACTGGGCGTCAAATCCATTTTACGGCGTTTGCGGCGTTTCCAGCTCCTGCGGAGTTGAAAATAGTCAATATCCCGAAGGTCGCGTTTGGCTCTCAACCGGCGGAATAAATATTTCCGGCTCGCTGAATTATTTCGGCAAAGCGACAATCATTATCGAAAACGGCGATCTGACAATTGACGCTGACCTTTCGCCGCAAACTTCGGCATCAAATCTCGGTTTTATCGTCCGAAACGGCAATGTGTTGGTCAAAAATTCTTCAACTGCCACCCGCCAAGTTAAGGCCTCAATCTTCGTCCCGAACGGCGCGATCACCGTTGACGGAAACAAAATAAACTTGACCGGCTCCTTTGTCGCCAATAAATTTTATGTCACCGTTACCCCAAGTCCTTGTCCGCCCTACGGCGATGTTAATGATGACGGCTCGATCACCAAAGCCGATGCCAATTTGATTTTGGGATACGCAATCGGAGCCGCTACTCCCACCCCCGAGCAAAAAATCAGAGCTGATGTCAATGGCGATGGTTCTATTACAATGACCGATTCAACTTCCGTCCTAATTGTAGCCGATAACGAATCGCGTGATGATTATAGCCAAACTTTTAAAATTTGCCACGGAACGAGAAGCAATTTGGTTCCCGGTGGCACCAACATCAATTTCATTGAAAATACGCCGGCGGAAAATTCCTGGCCGCCGGGCTTTCGCGAATTGGATTTGCCGACGGTCGTCAACCGATGATATAATTAAATCAAAGATCAAAAATCAAAGATCAAAATTTTGGTCGGCACTCCGTGCCGGGATTTATCTGGAATGATTTTTGCATTTTTATTTATCATTTTGATTTTTAATATTTGCTTTTTGATTTTTCCTTGTTATACTATATATAAGCTACATTTTTGCTAGATTCTAGGAGGGAAATGCCGGAGGAGTACGGAATTAAAACCGACGAGCCGACACTCGATATCACTCCGAAGTCGGACAACACCAAGTCGGCGTCAAAGATTTTTTATTTGACGATGGTTTTGGTTGTTGTCGCCCTCGGTCTTTTTGTCTATTTCAAATTTCACGGCGACTCGGTTGCTAATGACAAGCAGGCGAATTTGAATTCGCTAACCGATGAACTCAATTCAAGCCAGAACAAAAAAGTACTTGATCAGGTCAATCAGATAAATTCGGCGGCAACGGTTTTGCAGAGTGCTTCGGCGAGCAAATATCTGTTCAAAAATTTTATTGACGAGTTGACGAAAAAAATTACCAACGATACAAAATTGAACAATCTGGCGATTGACTCCAGCGGCAAGGTGACTTTTGACGGCAACGCCGGCTCGTATCGCTCGGTTGCCGATTTGGCACTGTCGCTTCAATCATCAAAAAAATTGAAAAATGTTCAGATTAGCGCCCTGTCAATGTCAGCCGTCGCCGGCAGTAATTTGGTGACTTTTTCGATGACTGCCGATATCGCCGACTGGAAAACGGCAACAACAGCATTATCAAATAGTGGGTCGAGTAATGACTAAAAATGACAGAAATTTAGTTTTGCCAATTCTGACTTTGCTTTTTGCCTTTGTCGGTTTTATAATCGTCTACAAATTTTTGATGCCGGGAATTGCCGAAAACAGCGCCAAAAGCGTCGCCCATGATGCCGACATCGCCTTGGCGCAAGGAAAGCTCGATTCGCTTTCAACCGCCAACACAAAAATTAATAATTTGTCCGATCTGGTCTCCTCACTTTTGGTCGCCGTGCCGGCCTCGATTGATTCGCCGAATTTAATTGCCGAGGTCGAAACGATCGCCGCTGAAAATCAGGTTGGTCTGTCAAGCATTTCACCGCCAACCGAAGCGATATCAGCCAGTCAAAGCGCTGTCGGCGGGCAAAAAACCTTATCAGTCACCGTTGCCACCGCTGGCACCTTTGTCAGTCAGGAAAATTTCATCTCTGGCATCGAGTCAAGCATCCGCTTCTCCCGAATCACTAGCGTGACGATGACGTCGTCATCTTCGGGACAAATCGCCACCTCAATTACTTTTCAAGTTTATCGCCGCCCGGCAACATCAAATTAAGGAGTATTATGGTTGATAAAAACGACCAATTGTTAAAAAAAATTGAGAAAAGATTGGCTGACCATGACAAGAAATCTGGGACCACCGAAGAATGGCTTGTGGGTTTCAAAAAAAGAGTCGCTAAAATGAAAGCAGATTTATCAGAGAATGACGAGCATTTTGAACGAAATTCCCGGAATATGTTTGAATTAGAACGAAGAATCGGAAAATTGTCTGACTATTTGGGCAAACCATTCGAAGATCGAATAAAAATGATTTTAGCAAATCCGGGTAATCCAGCTAATTATATGCCAATTTTGAAAACCAAAGCGATTAAAATCGCGTAGAAATTTAGGAGTTTTATGGCACAGGAGCAGGAACAAAATAGATCATATTTCATCGGCTCGATTGTAATTTTAATTTTAACGGTCGGAGCTTTTATTTGGCTTATTATCGCTTTTCCCCGACCGGACTCCTCGAGTTATCGCTCAACCGCCAATCTGACGCCGGTAAACATTGATCGCCTGGAATCGCAGGTCAAACCGCTCCTTTCCGGCCTAACCAACAACTCCGGCATTCCGATCGCCGAGCCGGTTTCCAAAGAAGGCCGGGCAGATCCGTTCGCTAGTCTATAAAAAATTAAGAATTAAGATCTCAGAATTAAGAATTGTGGAAGTGGAATTTTAAGAATACTAAATTCTAAATTAGATTCTGAATTCTTAATTCTGAATTCATAATTCTATTTTTGTGGCAAGTCAAAAAAAAAATTTTACTCCGCAAACTTCTCTTATTGGCGATTTGACCCAAGCGCTGTCGTCGCAATCAATAATTGATGTTTTTGTAATTCAAGGGTTGGTAACGCCGGCTGATGCCGAAAAGATTAAAGCGAAATACAAAAACAATCTGGCGATCGAGCGTTTTTTGTTGTCAAATAAATTATTGTCGCGCGAAGCGATAAACAAGGCCTACTCGATAATCCTCAAATTACCGTTTATTTCGCTTGCCGGTTTGGCAATTCCTGACGAAATCAAAAATTTGATTCCGGCAAATGTCGAGAGGAAGTTTTTTCTCGTCCCATTCGCCAAGAAAAATAACCTCGTCAGCGTCGCGATCGGCGCTCCGGGCGAAATTTTTCTTGCCGGCAATCGAAATTTGTCAGATTTGAATCTTGACGGCAAAAATAGCATTGAACTTTTCATTTCAACGCCGGAGGATATCGCCGCCGTTCTGGCGCAAAAATCCGCCGGGGATTTGCGCTTGTCGCAGGGAAGTTTACCGGTGATATTTTTGCGCAACCGAAATTTCGAAATGAAAAATTTGAAACTTCTGCCCCTCGATTTCATAATTAAAAACCGAGTTGCGATCTTTGACCAAGTTTCGGAGAAGGTTTTCCGTTTGGCCGAGGAGGATCCGGAGAGTTCGAAAACGAAAAAGATCGTCGAATTCCTAAAATCAAACAACAAAATTGATTTTGAGGAGTTTTCGACCTCCTCCGCCGATATTGATTACATCATTTCTCTTTACAGCCGAGAGCAGCAGCCGCCGACATCATCAACAGAATCCGAGCCGGAAGACAATCGGGAGCCGGGAACTTTGTCGGAGATTTTCGGTTCGCTGTCAAAAGGTAATCAGCCGGAGATTACGATCGAAAAATTGTCCTCAAAAGAGACCACTCCGTTGCTGGAAATGCCAAAACCAAAGCCTAAGTCAGTGGAAATTATCTCCGATGATTCGCCATCCGGCGAACAACCCGAGACGACCGAGGAGAGGACGCGAGCGGAAATTTCAGCGGCGCGAAAAGACGACGAAGAGGAGCGCGACATCGGCCGGCTTTTGGGCGCCGATATCAAGGATCTGCCGACACTGGAAAATATCATCAAAGAAAATTCAATTCCGAAACTGGTCGCCGCTACCATTAGTTACGCTTTGTATCTTGGCTCCTCCGACATCCACATTGAGCCGGAGACCAAACGGCTACGGATCCGTTTTCGAATTGACGGCGTTCTAAAAGATATTTTTGAGCTACCAATCGAATTTCTGTCGCAAGTCGTTTCTCGGGTAAAAATTCTTGGGCTGATGAAATTGGACGAAACCCGAATTCCCCAAGATGGCCGTTTTTCGGTCAACTTTCGCGGCCGGGAAGTTGATGTCCGCGTCTCGATGTTGCCGACGGTTTTCGGCGAAAAAGTCGTTTTGCGTATCCTCGATAAATCGCAGGGAATTTTATCGCTCGAGGATCTCGGATTTGTCGGTTCAAGTTTCAAAATAATTATGGAGGAGATTCGCCGACCGTATGGCATTATTCTCGCCACCGGCCCGACCGGTTCGGGAAAATCAACAACGCTTTACGCCATCCTCAATCGTATCAATCAGCCTGGCGTTAATGTCGTCACACTTGAGGATCCGGTTGAATATGAAATTCCCGGCGTCAACCAGTGCCAGATCAAACCGAAAATCGGCTTCACTTTTGCCGAAGGGCTTAGAAGTGTTTTGCGCCAGGATCCGAATATTATTATGGTCGGCGAAGTTCGCGACTCCGACACAGCGGCGATGGCGACTCACGCCGCGCTGACCGGACATTTAGTTTTAACCACACTTCATACTAATGACGCCGCAACTGCCCTGCCGCGATTTATCAATATGGGAATCGAGCCCTATCTAATCACCTCGTCAGTAAATTTGATAATTGCTCAGCGACTAATTCGCCGAGTTTGCGTCAAATGTCGGGAGAAAACCGAAATTCCGCCGGCATTAAAAGCGGCGATCGAAAAAGAGTTAGTAATGATTCCGAAAGTTGACGAACTTGATTTGGCAAGGGCAAAAAAACCCGTCCAGTTTTACAAAGGTCGTGGTTGCGCCGAGTGCTCCGATGGCTTTCGGGGTCGAATTGGAATTTATGAACTTCTGCGGATGAACGAAGAGATCGAAAATCTCGCCGTCTCCAAACGGCCGGCGGCGGAAATCAAAGAGTCGGCGATCAAAAGTGGTATGCTGTCAATGCGCCAAGACGGAATTTTGAAAGCTCTCGACGGGCTAACGACAATTGACGAAGTGATGCTGGCAACCGGCGAATTCGAAGTCGGCGGAAATTTATTGACAGAAAATCAACCGGCGGAAAATTCAACAACTGAAAAAATATCAGCCGAAAAACCGGCAGTTTAATCGCATACTATTGGGTAAAGTCTAAATAGAGACACCTAGAAAGCAAAAAATGTGCTATTCTGGGTGTATGAAAAATGTTTGTCGTCGTTGTGGTGAAACTAAAACTTGGAAGTTGAAAAGTGGTCGTTTGCGTTGTTCGTCTTGCGGAACAAC
>JAPLVH010000025.1:0-5421 GCA_026397205.1 Candidatus Berkelbacteria bacterium
AAAAAAATGATGTTCTACATCACTATTTTATCAATACAGGAGCTAATTTTATATACTTTTAGTCGACTTTTTGATGAAATTAATCACTACCAAACTGACATATTAAGCCATCATTTTGAGAGGGAATTGGCGACAGCGCCATTAAGTAAAAAGGAAGCATATAAAATTTACTATGGAAATTATCACCATGTTTATTCCGAAGTTCCGTTTGCAAAATGGCTTTATCGATTACGCGATTCTGGATATATAAACTATAAACATAATTCAGAATCGATTGAATTTACTTTTAAAACCAAACTTAAGTTGATGAATAAAATTGGCGAGAAATTTGAAGAGTCAAATCTATATCATTTCATTTCGTTTGACATCCCAGAAGAATTGCGTAGGACCCGTGACTCATTTCGTGAAGCAATTAAAGATTTGGGATACAAGCAAGTTCAAAAAAGTTTGTGGGTTATTAATAAAGATGTTTTTGAAATAGTGGAATCGGTCGCTTATGAAATGAAAATTGAAAAATATCTCGTTAACCTCATTTCCAAAGAATCTGATATTGATGGCGTTCTAGATAAAATGTTTATCAAATAATTTTCTCTAATATACTGGCGATCGCTAGTATATTAGAGAAAATTGAGCTTAAATGAAGTATCTCAGTGAGTGGATATATTCCAAATCAAACTAACAATGTGGTGAATATTTGCATTGAAAAATATAATTCTCTATACTATATATATCTACCAAATTTGAATCTAGGAGGGAAAATGGAGGACGAAGAGAAAGAGGAGATTGTCACGGGGCCGAAAGCCAAACTGAAATTCAAGGAAAAGCTGGCCAAGTTTTGGGGGGTAAAAAGGAATCGCTGGATTGTAATAATTTCAATTATCATCATAATTCTTGCCGCATTAGCACTCGGAACCTATTTTTTAGTTTATAAAAATGGCAAATTGACTTCACTGCCGGCAAAAACTGAGGAGAAGCCGCAACTTTATCAATCACTTCTCGACGGCACGATGACCGACTCCACCGGCGCCAACCGCCATCCGCTCGGAATTATGGTTGAAAATCATACTGATGCCAGGCCGCAATCAGGTTTGTCGCAGGCAAGTATTGTTTATGAAGCGATCGCCGAGGGCGGTATCACCAGATTTTTGGCTGTTTATGGACCAAAATCAGCGGCAAAAGTCGGCCCGGTTCGCTCGGCAAGAACTTATTATGTTGACTGGATTTCGGAGCTAAACGGCTACTTGGCTCATGTCGGCGGCAATTATGACGCACTCCAGATGATCGCCGGTCGAAAAATTCTCGATCTCGATCAATTCGCCAACCCGGCGCCGTACTGGCGCGATTACTCGCGAAATGTCTCCTCTGAACACACAATGTACACCGACACTGACAAACTTTACCGCGCCGCAACCGACAAAAAATACACTGTGTCAAACACTTTTATTCCCTATAAATTTAAGGATGATGCCGATGCCGCTAGTCGTCCGGTTTCGCAAGCAATTTCGATAAATTTTGGTAACCCGACTTATAATGTTGACTGGAATTATGCTCCGACAAATAATATTTACCTCCGAAGCCAAGCCGGCAAACCGCATATTGACGCACTAAACAACCAGCAACTTTCGGCAAAAAATGTTGTCGTTATGACGGTCAAACGGGCGGCGACGGTGACAGCGATAAACGAACAGGGTTATATGATGACAACTGTCGGAACCGGTGCCGCTTCGATTTTTGACGATGGCAAGGAAACAAAAGGTAGCTGGAAAAAGGACAACGAAAACGCCCGAACAAGATTTTTTGACACCACCGGCAGTGAAGTTCAATTTGACGCTGGTCAAACTTGGATCGAAGTTATTTCGCCGGAACTTGGATTCACAATCAAATAACCAAGATGCAAGACACAATAACCAAATAAATCACAAACCCCAAGAAGCAAATCGCAAACAAATCAGAAATCATAAATCTTCAAATATTTGGAATTTCTAATTTGAATATTAAATATTGTTTGGAATTTGTTTCTTGCTTCTTGAGATTTTAAAAAATTTTAAACATTAAGCCCATAATTTCGAATAGATTATAATTTAACTGAACATAACTGGAGGACAAAATGGCAAAAATTCAAAGTGTTGTGGCGCTCGAAGTTTTGGATTCTCGCGGCAATCCGACGGTCTACGCCAAAACCGTTTTGGATGACGGCTCAGTCGGAAAGGGTTATTGTCCCTCCGGCGCCTCGACCGGAAAGTATGAGGATTTCGAACTTCGCGACCAGGACCCGAAACGCTATAACGGTTCGGGCGTATTGAAAGCGGTGGAGAATGTTAACAAAATTATTGCGCCAGCAATTATCGGGCTTGAGATTGACGATTTTCGGCCGGTTGACCAGAAAATGATTGAACTTGACGGCACCCAGAACAAAAGCAAACTCGGCGGCAACGCCGTTTTGCCGGTTTCGATTTCCGTTGCTGAAGCGTTGGCGAAAAGCAAAAAACTTGAACTCTTTCAATTTCTGGCGCCGTATTTCGGAGCGAGCAATGAATTTATTATGCCTCTGCCGCATCTAAATATTCTAAACGGCGGCAAGCACGCTGTCGGTTCGACTGATTTTCAGGAGTTTATGATCGTTCCGGTCAAATTTCCGACATTTTCCGAAGCCCTGCGCGCCGGGACGGAAATTTATCACGCCTTGGGAAAAATTCTCCTTGAGCGAAATTACCAACCGCTGGTCGGCGACGAAGGTGGATTTGCACCGTCGCTTTTCTCCAACGAACAAGCGATGGAGCTTTTAATGATGGCGATCAAAGAGGCGAATTATCTCGCCGGTGAAAATGTTTTTATCGCCCTCGATCCGGCAGCGTCGGAATTTTTCTACAAAGATGTTTACCAGCTTCACCGCGAAAATCGAACCTTTACCACTGACGAATTGATTGATTTTTACAAGGTCTGGGTCGAAAAATATCCGATAATTTTAATTGAGGATGGTTTGGCCGAAGACGATTGGCGTGGCTGGCAACGGCTCAACGCCGAGCTTGGTGCCCAGATTGACACCGTCGGCGATGATCTTTACACCACCAACAAAACCCGCCTGCAAACCGGCATCAGCCAAAAAGCATCAAACGCAATTTTGATCAAGCCAAATCAAATCGGAACTTTGTCCGAGACGATTGAGACGATAAATTTTGCCAAACAAAACGATATTCGCTTTATGATTTCTCACCGCTCGGGCGAAAACGAGGACACATTTATCGCTGATTTGGCGGTCGCTGCCGGTGGCGGAAAAATCAAAACTGGCGCACCCTGCCGCAGCGAACGAGCGATGAAATACAATCGAATTCTGGAAATTGAAGCAATGCTCGGCGCCAAAGCCAAATTGGCAACCAGAGACACAAGCCAGAACAGCGGAATGATTTGATGATAATTAAGAATGTAGAATTCAGAATTAAGAATTATGGCAGGGAATCTATTTTAAGATTTTTAATTCTTAATTACATTCTGAGATCTTGATTCTTAACTCATAATTGATTTAACGAAAAATCCCCATTGATATTATCTCCGGGGATTTTTCATTTAATAGCCGAGTGACTGGGCAACCGACATCACCTTACTATAATAGTAGGACGACGGGTTGTAGCTCCAAAGAGCGGTTTTGTAACCGTTGACAGAACCACCGGAAGCAGAAAGATAGTGGGCGGCAGTATAAATCGCGTCAACTACATTTGTAATATCAGTGTTTCCGTCGCCGTTACCATCAACTGCATAATGTCTCCAAGTTGAAGGAATAAACTGCATCGGACCGGTAGCGCCGGAAGGATTGCGTTTCGATGTCGAACCGGATGCACCGGTTTCAACATAGTGAACCGCATGCAAAATTCGCGGGTCAATACCATAAGCGGCACCGGCAGTGTTATAAATGGCATTGAAGTCGGAAGGATCGTTGTAAACCTTGGTCCGGGTAGAAACGGCTTTCTGTAATTTCTGTTTCACGGCAGCAGCGGCCTGGGCAGCGGCAATTTCCGCCGCAGCTTGATCGGCAATATCCTGCGCCGATTGGCCGGGAGTAATCACCGGAGCCGGTTTTACAACATCAACAATACTCGCGTTTTTATCAAAGACAATTTTGACAGAAGATGTCGAATTGTTTCGGTCGGCGTTGGCAGGAATCGCTACGAACGGAGCAATCAGCGAAATCGCAAAAACCGAAGCCAAGCCAGTGACCAAAACTTTTTCCTTGATAATTTTGTTAAAGTACGCCGTGATCCTCTCCTTCGGGCGCTGGTTGATCCGGATTTTATAGGTCCGGCCAGTGCGAGATTTGAAGTTCATTAGTGACGTTTTTCTGGCGTTCGAAGCGGCGCACAAGGCGGCGCTTCTTGCTCCAGAAATGTTTTAAATGTTTTGTCATGCGAGGCGATAGCCGAAGTCTTCCGAAGGTGACCCAGTGGGCAATCTTTTCGCGATGACGATATTTCACAATGGTTCGCCGACTAGGTGAACTGATTGTGAAACAAAAAAGTTGCCGTTTTTTCGACAACAAACTCATTATAGCATACTTCTTTCAAAAAGTCAATGATTTCTGGAGTTATTTTGTCATTCCCGATCTAGTCGGGGATCCAAGATAGTTTGAAGTATAGAAGTGAAAATTGTCTGTCCGGAAAAAAAAGCCGCACTGGCAGGTACGACTTATGACAAAGTTATCAAATTGTGCAACCAGTGACTTGTCATTCCTCAACCTGGCGAAGTGGCTTGTCTGTCCATGGCAACTCGCCATCAAGCCATTCCTCTTGCCCTGTCTCCGGGTTGATCCTCACAACGGATTGGTTGCACTCGTCGCAGACACCAACCAGAACTCCATCAGTCAGTACACACGAAACTCTCGTTTGACAACACGGAGACAACTCAACCATGCTAAACACTCCTTTCCTTTTTCAGCCCTTCAGGTTCATTCGATGTTTACATTATAGCAAACTTTTTAGTTTTTGTCAAGCAAATTGCGATCGAAATTAGTTCTCGCTTAATCGCTCGAACAATAAAATCGTGGTAGAATAAAAACTATGCGCAATGAAATTTGGTTGGAAAACAGATTTGACTCCGTTTTTAAGAAATTTTTTTTTGATCTGGAAGCGACAAATCAAATAGTTGTCAAATTCGGACGACGAGGACGACGCCAACTCGGCGCGATTAAACAACTGCGATCGCGACTGATTGGTAACCACCCTTCGCTATTCACTTCGCTAAAGCTCCGCGGGTCAAGAAAGCTACGGAGTGGTTATCGACGAGGACTCGATAAACATAACCCGACGACGATTATCATCAACGGCTTTTTCCGCGATGAAGAAATCCCGGAATTTGTTGTTGATGCTGTCATCGCCCACGAACTCTCACATTATGCTCATGGATTTAATTCACCGCTACCGCAACTTCATC
>JAPLVH010000025.1:5439-50515 GCA_026397205.1 Candidatus Berkelbacteria bacterium
ACTTCATCGCCATCCTCATCGCGGCGGAGTGATTAAAAAAGAGTTAGCAGAACGGGGGATTGCCGATTTGGAAAGGAGGCAGAAAAAATGGATGAAGGAGAATTGGACAAATTATTTGAAAAAGCAAGAATTAAGATCTCAGAATTTAGAATCTAATTAAGAATTGAGAATTGTTTATTAATTAGCAAACTTCCATAATTCTTAATTCTGCATTCTTAATTCTTAATTCTGCTTGCCATTTTCTGGCTTTTCCGCTATACTAAAAGTATAAAGATTCTTCGACTTCGCTCAGAATGACGAAGTGGATGAACGCAATCGAAAGTAGGTGATTTCAGTTGATAGAAATTAAACGAAAAGGAAACGAAAGATTTGAATCATTGCTCCGCCGCTTTAATCGCGAGATTCAGCAAAGTGGCGTTTTGACATTGGCGAAGGAAAATCGCTATTTTGAAAAGCAACCGAACCGAACAATGCGCCGGGAGTCGGCAACAAGACGAACAGAACGGAGAAAGATAAAGCAAGGTTATTAGGCCACAAATGGACGGCGAACAAACTAACGGCTAACGGCGAACAAAAAATGCTGATTAAAAAGATTGATGAAAATTTGAAAAGCGCGATGAAAAAACATAACGATGATGTTGTCTCGGTTTTGCGAATGCTGAAATCGGCAATCAAAAATTTTGAAATTCAGAAAAAGGACGAAGCGACAGATGAGGAAGTTTTGAAGGTGATTCAAAAAGAGATAAAACAACGCCGAGATTCGATTGAAAGTTATCTGAGCAATAATCGGCCGGAGTCGGCGGAAAAGGAAAAAACCGAAGTCGCGATTTTGACAGCTTATTTACCGGAGCAACTTTCGGACGCTGATCTGACCGCGAATGTTCAAAAAGCAATTGACGAAACCGGTGCAACCGGTATGGCTGATATCGGCAAAGTGATGGCAGTTGTTATGCCGCAAGTTGCAGGCCAAGCCGATGGAAGCCAAGTTTCAGCGAAAGTCCGCGAGCTAATCGCCAAGAACGGATGACGAATTTTTCTAATGACTAAAAACGAATTAAAAATCAAAGTTGAAATTGCCAAATCAAAAAATGTTGATTGTGATTTGACTGAAAAATTGGCCAAGAGAATTGCAAGCGACATAATTATTAAGATTTCACCGGAGACAAAAGGATCGATTGAGTTGATGCTGACGACGGCGGGCAAAATCGCCGAAATCAATCAGAAATTCCGTGGCAAAAATGAGCCGACCGATGTGCTGTCATTTCCACTGGAACAGCTTGATGGCGCAAAAGAGAATATCATCGGCACGATTATAATTTGTCCAGAAATCGCCAAACAAAAAAACGAAACTTGCGAAGAACTTCTGCAACACGGAATAATTCATTTGCTTGGATACGATCACGAGACAGATGAAGAAGAATGGAATAGCGCCACATCAAAAATCAAATATCAAAAATCCCCACAGGGTAAGCTAGCGCAAAAAAATGACAGATAAAAATTCAAAAAAATAAATTCCGGCACGAAGTGCCGACCACAATTTTGATTTTTGCATTTTGATCTTTGAATTATTTTTATGACTTATAAAAGATTTTCCTACAAAAAGTTTTTCAATTCTTGGATGTATGCCTCGCGCGGGGTGGTGAATTTGCTGAAAACCGAGCAAAATGCCCGGATTCATTTGATTTACGCAATCGTTGTCGCCCTTTTGGCCTACTTTTTTTCCATCAGCCGGCTGGAGGCGATCATCCTCTTCTTCGCCGTCACTTTGGTCATTGCTGTTGAAATTATCAACACTGCGATTGAGAGATTGCTCGACGATATTCGTCCCGAAAGTTGTAAAGAAGCCGAGTTTATTAAAGATGCAATGGCCGGAGCCGTTTTGATCGCGGCGACGATCGCTTTAGTCGTGACAATTCTAATTTTTTATCCTTATTTCAGCAAACTTTCGGCTTGATAAATTTGCCAAGTGATCGCTTTTGAGATAAAATTGGATTGGATACTGTTCCGAAATTCTTAATTCTTAATTCTTAATTCTTAATTCTTAATTCTTAATTCTGAATTTTTCTGGAGGGTTATGCCAGCAAGAAAAGCAATTTCCGTCGGTCTTGATATCGGCTCATCAAAGGTTGCCGTTTGTGTTGTTAGCCAAAATGCTGACGCGGTTGATATTTTAGCTGTCGGGCGGGCGAAAACCACCGGTGTTCGCAAAGGGGTGATTGTTGATGTTGAAGAAACGGTATCATCAATTACCGCCGCCCTTGACGAGGCCTGCAAGCTGTCCGATTTTGAAATCGGCAGCGCTGTCGTCGGCATCGGCGGTAGCCATTTGACTTCGGAAACCAGCCGCGGCGTTATCGCCGTCAGCAAAGTGGACGGCGAAATTACCGAAGCCGATGTCTCAAAAGTTATCGAGGCGGCAAAAGCGGTACCGAATCAACCAAACCGCGAGGTTTTGCATGTCATTCCAAAAACCTTTATCGTTGACGGTCAGGAAGGAATTATTAATCCGGTTGGAATGTCGGGGATTCGACTCGAGGTTGATACTAATATAATTTCCGGCTCACTTTCAGCGATAAAAAATTTGGCCCGGGCAACTGATCAGGTCGGTCTGGCGATATCGGAGATGGTTTTTTCGCCACTCGCTACAGCAAAAGTAATTCTGTCAAAACAACAGCAGGAGATTGGCGTGATTTTGATTGATATCGGCGCCGGCACGACTTCCTACGCCGTCTTCGAGGAGGGCGACCTTCTTCACTCCGGTGTTCTGCCAATCGGCTCCGACCACATCACCAATGACATCGCCATCGGTCTGCGGACAAATATCAATTTGGCGGAAATTATCAAAATTAAATACGGTTATGCGACGCCGGAGAAAATAAACGAAAAAGAGGAGATTGATCTGGCGAAGTTGGATAAAACGGAGGAGGGCACGACCAATGTCAAATATGTTGCTGAAATAATCGAGGCTCGGCTGAATGAAATTTTTATGCTGATTCGCGATGATTTGCGGGCAATTAACCGCGATGGAATGTTGCCGGCCGGTGTTGTTCTCACCGGCGGTGGCGCCAAACTAGAGGGTATTCAGGATTTAGTTAAGGATATTTTGCGTCTGCCGTCGCAAATCGGCAAGCCGCAAATTTCCCTTTCCGGTCTTGTTGACAATGTCGCCGACCCGGTATATGCTACAAGTTGTGGGCTGGCTATTTGGGGACTTGTCTCCGGCGGACAAACGGTCCGTCGAACGCCAGGAACCGAAATCGGCGGAATTGTTGATAAACTAAAAAACACCTTTAAACATTTTCTGCCGTAAAAAAGTAAGAATTAAGATCTCAGAATTTAGAATCTAATTTAGAATTTAGAATTTTCCAAAAAGAATTCCACTTCCATAATTCTTAATTCTGCATTCTTAATTCTTAATTCAATTTCACCCTCTTGACAGCATCTGCTACAATGAAAATAATATATACCAAAGTTAGAAATTGAACGAGGAGAACTAAATGGATAAAAAATCGGAGTTGGAGGGGTTCGCAAAAATCAAAGTTGTTGGTGTCGGCGGATCGGGCGGATCCGGCCTGACCAGAATGATTAACTCCAAACTTCGCGGAGTCGAGTTTGTGGCAATAAACACTGACGCCCAAGCGCTGGCTTTCAATGAGTCGCCGGTGAAAATTCAAATCGGAAAAGAAACAACCCGCGGACTTGGGTCAGGCGCTGACCCGGAGATCGGTCGAAAAGCGATTGAGGAAAACAAAGAGGAAGTTTATGAAGCGCTAAAAGGTGCTGATATGGTTTTCGTCACCTTTGGTGCCGGCGGCGGAACCGGAACCGGTGCCGGACCGTTTGTCGCCGAAATCGCTAAAGAACTTGGCGCCCTGACAATCGGCGTCGTCACCAAACCGTTTTCCTTTGAGGGCCTTCGGCGGATGAAAATTGCCGATATTGGTATCGGCGAAATGAAAGACAAGGTTGATACTCTAATTACGATTCCCAACGACCGGCTTTTGCAGGTCATTGACAAAAAAACTTCGCTTTTTGATGCCTTCGGAATTGTTGATGATGTTTTGCGTCAAGGCGTTCAGGGCATCGCCGACCTGATTACTTTGCACGGAATTATTAATGTTGATTTTGCTGATGTCAAGGCAATTATGTCCGACGCCGGTTCGGCCCTGATGGGAATCGGCCGCGGCTCCGGCGATAACCGGGCAATCGAAGCGGCCCGGGCGGCAATTGATTCACCACTCTTGGAACTTTCGATTGACGGCGCCAAAGGAATTTTGTTTAACATCACCGGCGGACCGGATCTCGGAATGTACGAAATTGATGAAGCGGCAAAAGCAATCACCGAAGCCGCCGACACCGATGCCAATATTATTTTTGGCGCCATAATTGATGAAGCGATGCAAGGCGAAGTCAAAATCACCGTCATCGCCACCGGATTTGAAACCGACAACAGCAAAATCCATAAGCGGCAAAACTACGGACCGACGGCCAGTTCGGAAATTCCGTCGTCGCAAATGATTTCGCGCGAAGACCACTTTGCCGAAGAAAAAAATGATTTCGGCTCGTCGTTTGGAAACTCACGCGGCAATGATCGCTACGGTCAAAATGATAACAATCAACTGCCGCCGGCAGACCAACCGGACTCCGACAAAGATGATAACGATCTGGAAATCCCAACCTTCATCCGCCGAAAACTTCGCTAATTTCTGCATGCCCACCGCGGCTTTAGCAAAGGCGGGTCATTGCGAGGAACGAAGCAATCTTTCCGTCTGTCATCTCGAGCGAAGTCGAGAGATCTTAAAAATAGTGTCATTCTGAACTTCGCGAAGAATCTATCCAATAATAATGTATTCATATACGCGAAAAGCGGCCCGTACTAAGGGTCGCTTTTGGCATGGTGCAGTGCTCGTCATAGGCAGCGTCCGCCTGCGCTGTCCTCATTGGTCAGATCAGCGGACTTGACTTTCTCTGGAACCATCCAGAATCGGTCCCAGTTTTCGAATGGTAACGTCCCGCCGTGGCCATTCGGTTCAGCCACTAACTGACCATACTCCAGCAGTTCGTTCGGCGGCCAGAAGTCGCCGAACGGAACAACTTCCACGGGTATCAGCAAGTACGTTCCTTTTGGATCGTACTCACAGTTGCACTCCGGCGTTTGCTCAACTTCACCTCCGGTGTCCGTGATGATGTAGACGCCACAGATCTTCGAAAAGTCACAGTCGTCGGGATTCATCCTGCACCTCCGATTGGGTTTGATTGTGCATTCACATTATAGCAAAATCTTTCCATTCTGTCAAGCGCCAGCGAAAAAAATTGCTGGATTTTTGGAAAAGTTGATGGTTTAATTCCCGCTATCAGACGAGAATTTTTTTGAAGTTGGTTAAAAAATGTTAAAATAAAATTATGAAAATAGAAATCGATCAAAGCGGAAAAATTGAAAATACCAACAAGCCAACCGTGATAGCATATTCTGGAGACAAGAATAAATCCTTGATAATTTTTGCCGGTGAAAAACAAAAACTGCAAAAATATTTTCGCCGTATCGGCAAACCAAGTTCATTTGTCTATATCGTTTTTGCTGTCCTGATATTTATTTTGATTAAGAGTGAAAAAACAATTGATGAAATTATTATTGATCGTGAATACGCTGGCCAAGAACCGCTAATTAAAAATTATCTGATTCAATTTATTAAAAAATCCGATAGACATTTTGACAAAAAGAAAATTTATTTCCATCAGATCGGTAAAAAATCACCAGCTCATGATTTATCAGTTAAGTCATTTCGAAAGAAAAAGGCCGACATTAAAGTAAAATCCGATGACGTATTAAAATTTTTGACAAAATTAAAATCGGGTGTTTGATGGTTGCTTAAGTGCAATTCGCTGTCTTGCAGGTCGGCAACCCACCCGATCTCTTAATTTCATTGTAGCAAAAATAATAACATCTTGTCAATAGACAAAACCAGCTCTGCCACCTCGTAGGTGGCAGAGCTGGTTTTGTTATCGACGAGATGCTGATTTTTCCACTGCTAATGTGGAATTTTTTGAAAAGTTGGTGAAAAAAATACTGCCGGAGTGGTTTTAAGTGCCGGTGGAAAAAGATAAAACTTTTCACGCTTAAAGTATGGTTGACGCCACTAGATGTAGTTGGAGATAATGAATCAAACACCAGATGTTTGATTCAAATTAAGAATTCAGAATGCAGAATTTAGAATTATGGAAGGGGAATTTTATTTTTAACAATTCTCAATTCTAAATTCTAAATTAAATTCTAAATTCTGAGATCTTAATTCTTAATTTTCTTCCCATGCTTTGCCAGAACTGCAAAAAATCCGACACAAAAGTAATTGACTCGCGCGAAATGGCCGGAAACATTAGGCGACGGCGCGAGTGCTTAAAGTGCGGATTTCGCTTCACGACTTATGAAAAATTTGAAATCCCGAATTTGAAAATCCGAAAAAAAGATGGTCGAGTTGAGGAATATGACCGGAAAAAAATCGAGTCGGGAATTAAGAAATCGCTGACAAAAGACGAATGCGATGATCAGCGAATCGCCGAGATTCTTGACGACATCGAACAGGAGATTATTCAACTAAATCTGCGGGTCGCCGACAGCCAGAAAATCGGCGAAATCGTCGCCAAGAAATTAAAAAAATTCGACGAGGTCGCTTATCTGCGCTTCGTTTCCGTTTACAAATCAATTTCGTCGGCGAAAAATTTTGAGAAAGAAGTTAAGAAATTAGTTAGGAGGAGTGATGCCAGATAAAACCAAAGTTGACGACATTAAAGTTGCGCCGACAGCGCTTTTTGCCGCCGAAAAAGAGGAGATCTCGTTTGCCAGAAATGTTTTGTCCGGCGAAGATGAATTTCCCGAGCCGGTTATTTCTGAAAATTCGCGCATCGTTTTGGAGCGCCGGTATTTGAAAAAAAATGAAAAAGGCGAAGTAGTCGAGATGCCGCGGGATTGCTTTTTGCGCGTGGCAAAAACTATCGCCGAGGCCGACAAAAAGTATGACAAAAAAGCCGACACCGAAAGTTTAACCAAAACTTTTTATAAAATGATCGCCAACTTTGAGTTTATGCCGAATTCGCCAACTCTGATGAACGCTGGCCGAGAACTCGGCCAGCTTTCCGGTTGCTTTGTTCTGCCGGTCGGTGATTCTATGGAGGAAATTTTTAATGCGATAAAATATACCGCACTGATTCACAAATCCGGCGGTGGCACCGGCTTTTCCTTTTCACAACTCCGCCCCTCTGGCGATCAAGTTAAAAGTACTTCTGGCGTCTCCTCCGGTCCAATTTCTTTTATGTCCGCTTTTAATGCCGCCACCGAAGCGGTCAAACAAGGTGGCACCCGTCGGGGCGCCAATATGGGAATTCTGCGCGTTGATCATCCGGACATTTTGGATTTCATTGATGCCAAAATGGTCGAGGGAAAATTGGCAAATTTTAATATCTCCGTCGCCATCACTGACACTTTTATGAAAGCACTGGAAAAAAACAGCGAATATGATCTGATAAATCCGCGAACGAAAGTGGCAACGAAAAAACTTAAAGCTCGCGATGTCTTCGATAAAATCGTCGGCAATGCTTGGAAAAACGGCGAACCGGGAATTGTTTACATTGACCGAATAAATAAATCTAATCCAACGCCGGCGGTTGGCGAAATCGAGTCAACAAATCCTTGCGGCGAACAACCACTTTTGCCTTATGAATCCTGTAATTTGGGCTCAATAAACCTGGCAAAGATGGCCAAATTTGCCGCAGGCCGTGCCGAGGTTGATTGGAATAAATTGGAGGCGACGACCCACAACGCCGTTCACTTTCTCGACAATGTTATTGATGTCAACCGCTACCCTCTGCCGGAAATTGATAAAATGACCAGAGCAAATCGGAAAATTGGGCTGGGAATTATGGGCCTCGCCGACCTGTTGATTCAGCTGAAAATTCCTTACACTTCGGAAAAAGCGATCTCACTGTCGCGAAAAATTATGAAATTCATCAGCGATCAGTCGAAGGTGATGTCGGAAATTTTGGCTAAAGAGCGCGGCGCTTTTCCTAATTTTGACCAGTCGATTTATGCCGGAAAAACTCCGCTCCGCCATGCCACGACGACAACGATCGCCCCGACCGGAACAATTTCAATTATCGCCAACGCCTCGTCAGGCATTGAGCCACTGTTTGCCGTTTGCTACCAGCGAAATGTTATGGATAATGATATTTTGGTTGAGGTCCATCCTTTTTTCGAGCGAATCGCCAAAGAGCGGGGATTTTACTCCAAAGAGTTGATGGAGAAAATTGCTGATGCCGGATCGCTCCATGATTTTTCGGAAATTCCTGATGATGTCAAGGAGATTTTTACTGTTGCTCACGATGTCTCGCCCCAACAACACATCGCGATCCAAGCGGCATTTCAGGAATATACTGACAACGCTGTTTCGAAAACGATCAATTTTCCAAATTCGGCAACGCGTGATGATATCAATAATGCCTATATTTTGGCTTATAAAACCGGCTGCAAAGGTGTAACGGTTTACCGCGACGGCAGTCGAAACGAGCAAGTCCTTTCAACTGGAAAATCAAGTGATAAATCAAAATCCGATGATCCCAAAACCGAAATCGTCTACGAAACCAGAATTAAACCGCGGCCGCGGCCGGACACCGTCGTCGGGACAACAGAAAAAATCCCGACTGGACTTGGAGACATGTATGTGACGATCAATGAGGACGAAGAGGGGATGAATGAGGTTTTTGTTCGGCTGGGAAAATCCGGCGGTGAAGCGGCGGCGATGAATGAAGCACTCGGCCGATTGATTTCGGTTGCACTTCGTAGCCGAGTCGAGCCGCAAATTATCGCCAAACATCTGAAAGGCATTCGCGGCTCAAGTCCGGTCTGGCAAAACGGCGAATTAATTTTGTCCTGTCCCGATGCGATTGGCAAATCAATTTCAAGGTATATCGAACGAAGCAAAAAACTCGGGTTGGAATTTTCCGATGTTGCTCCCGCTATTACGACCGCTGATGATAAACCAAAAAAGAAGAAAAGTTTTGTCGAACAGGACCAACTTCTAACCCAAACCTGTCCCGATTGCGGCGGCGAAGTTGAATTTGAAAGTGGATGCTATACTTGTCACGGCTGCGGATTCTCCAAGTGCGGATAGAAAACCAATTTTCAATTTCTAATTTACAATTTACATTGAATTTTCAATGACGAAATGTTTAAACGTTTGAAAATTGAAAAATTGTGAATTGATTGAAAATTGAAAATTTTAAATTGTAAATTATGATTATCGTATATTCAGGAAATGGCAAGGGCAAATCAACCGCCGCTTTTGGCTTGGCGATCCGCGCCGCCGGCTGGGGAAAAAAAGTCGCCATCGTTCAATTTATCAAGGGCTATAAAAATACCGGCGAGTGGAAATTTTTTTCCCGAATTCCGGAAATTGATATTTTCCAGTCGTTTGACGATGAAACGATGTCAATCGGCGAGCCGACAAAAATTCACAAAAAAAACGCCTTTAAAAGTTTGGCGCAAGCAAAAGAAATCATCGAATCCAAAAAGTATGATGTTGTCATACTTGACGAAATCAACAACGCAGTTTTTTATCACCTCGTGGAGGCGGGGGAGATGATAAAAATTTTGAAAACCGCGCCGGCAGAGCTCGACATCGTTCTGACCGGCCGAAACGCTCCGTCAGAATTTATCAAAATTGCCGATTTGGTTTCAGAAATAAAAAATATAAAACACCCTTTCGATTCCGGCAAACCGGCAAAAAAGGGGATTGATTACTGAAAATGAAAAGCCCGCCGGCGAACCGGCGGGACTCGTAATTGGGTAAGGGGGTGGAGGAGATTTCCACCCAATCGTCTGGAGACCAATCCTTCGCGGGGTTTAGTGGGTTCTCCCGGCTCCATTATGGCCGCCTCCCGCCATGCGAGACGATCGCATGTAAGACAACCATGTTTGTGACTAACTTATTTGGGATGGTCTATGTCCAAAATCAGCCAGCCACATTCTTGATTATAAATAATTATAGCAAACAAATTTAAATTTGTC
Organism: Candidatus Berkelbacteria bacterium; assembly: GCA_026397205.1. Lineage (GTDB taxonomy): Bacteria > Patescibacteriota > UBA1384 > XYA2-FULL-43-10 > CAINNR01 > JAPLVH01. The sequence continues at coordinate 15,497 of JAPLVH010000025.1, forward strand.
AATAGGTTTTGGAAAAAAGTCCGAATTTTGAAGCTAAAAACAACAATTTTCAATTATCAATTTCTAATTTCCATTGAATTTTCAATGACTAAATTTCCAAACGTTTGAAAATTGAAAATTGGAATTTGATTGAAAATTGCAAAAATGAAAATTGTCTGTTATTCTGAAATTACATTTACAATATCATCAAATTTTGGGCAAGACGGTGACCCGTCTTGGCGCAAGCCGAGGCAGGAAATCCGCCACAGTCCCGCTACCGTGATCCACAAGTTAGTGGTCAGTCGGAAAACCAAGATTTGATTTAAATCCTTCGGTCGAAAGGTTGAGCCGTAACATTTTTACGGCGAAATCCCGAACATTTTTGGGTTCATAAAATGTCGAGGGACATAGCGACTTTCAGGTCGCTTTTATAATCTAGTACAGGAGAAAAAATGAAAAGAATTTTAATTATTTTGGGAATTTTGATTGTGATCGCCGCCGCGATCTGGGGTGGAATATACTATAAGAATAAAAAGAATAACGAAAATAAAAAACAAGCAACTGAGACAACAATTAATAACAATGCCAAAGTTGTCGAATATGATGGAGAGGACGGCAAAACCGTTTTTCAAATTTTGAAAGATAAATATCAGGTTGACTCGACTGATTCGTCCGCTGGAGTTTTAGTCAATGCAATCGGCTCGGTGAAAAATACTTCAACACTTTTTTGGCTTTATTCGGTCAACGGCGTTGATGCCACAGTTTCCGCCGATCACTATTTCACAAAAAACGACGATAAGGTAAAATGGGAATATAAGGGATTTTGACGTTCGTCAAAATTTTAGCTAAAAAGTGAAAAGTACATAGCTAAAAGCTATGGAAGTTTTACTATTTGACGAGATCCGAATGACTAATGCCAAATAAAAATGGAAAAAATCGAAATGACAAATGACAAAGAAAAGCTTTTCAAAAACATTTTTCTGACGCTGATTTTCGTTGTCGCAATTATTTTGCGGCTAATTCCTCATCTGCCGAATTTTGTTCCGATTACCGCGCTCGCCCTTTTTGCCGGCGTTTATTTTTCCGGACCATTGGCTTATCTTTTACCGCTTCTGGCGATGATTTCGACCGACATTTTTCTCGGCTTTCACTCAACGATGCTTTTTGTTTATTGTTCGATAATTTTGTCAGTTTTTATTGGTCAACTAGCTCGCAAGAAAAAAAATCCGTTAATAATTCTCGGAGCAACCTTGACATCATCAATTTTGTTTTTTCTGATCACTAATTTCGGTGTTTGGCTGACAACAAATTGGTATCCGGCAACATTGGCCGGTTTAATTTTATGTTTCCAAATGGCGATCCCATTTTTCCGCAACTCTTTGTCCGGCGACTTTTTTTATGCTATAATTTTCTTTGGATCGTATGAATTCGCCGTAAAGTATATACTTAATAAATCGGGAGTTAAACATGTCACCGGAAAAATTTGAGGAGCATATTAATCGAGACAAAATAATATTGGTTGATTTTCACGCCGACTGGTGCGGACCGTGTAAAATGATGGAACCAATTGTCGAAGAGATTTCAAAAGAAAAAAAAGTTGATGTCTTGAAAATCGACATCGAAGAAAATCCGGAAATCGCTGGTAAATATAATGTTATGAGCATTCCAACTTTTCTACTTTTCAAATCAGGGAGTATCGTCGGTCATTTGGTCGGCGCCGTTTCAAAAGAAAATTTGGACGGCGCAATCGCCAAAGCATTGACAAAATAAAAAATGTATGCTATAATGGAGTTGTTGACAATGAGGGTTTGAAATACATCTCTCAAAAAGTCAAAGCCCTTTAAATGAGGAATCCCGCGGAGCGCAAGCGAAGTGGGATTTCTCTTTAAGAGGCGTGAAATCACAGTCGTTCAGCCCAAGGAGGTTGGACAGATGCAGAAGGTTTTTGTCGTCATTGCAATCGCGCTAGTCGTTGTCGGTGTCGTGATGATGGCAAATCATCGCGAACTGATAATCGAAGCCGGCGTCGAATTCTGCTTTGCCGGCGCTGCTATGCTTTTCGCCGGCGACTTCGCCGGACGGCTGGCAGTAATAGTCCGGCGACGCCGACAAGTCTCCAGCTGGACAGCAGAGTTGGAAGATATCTTTCGACCGACCACATGACACATCGTGGCCGGTCGTTTTCTTTTTCCTCGAGTTGTGCTTTAATCAAAGTATGACCAAAAATTTACAATTTGATTTTGATGCCGACGACAAAATTATTGATCAAAAAATAAAGTTGAACAATCGCCAGCTTGAAGTTGTAAACTACAAAACCGGTCCGCTTTTGGTGATTGCCGGTGCCGGAACCGGGAAAACCGCCGTCATTACTCATCGAATCGCCAATATTATCGCTAAAAAATGGGCTCGCTCCTCGGAAATTTTGGCCTTGACATTTACCGACAAAGCGGCGGCCGAAATGGAGGGGCGAGTTGACCAACTAGTGCCGTACGGCTACACCGACATTTGGATTTCGACTTTTCACGCTTTCGGCGACCGGTTTTTGCGCGATTATGCTATTGACCTCGGTCTGCCGGCAAATTTCAAAGTCCTAACCCAGACCGAACAGGCAATTTTTTTGCGTCAAAATATTTACGCTTTTGACCTGAATTATTTTCGGCCTATCGCCGATCCGCTGTCGCATATTTATGAACTTTTAAATCATTTCTCGCGGCTGAAAGACGAATTAATTTCGCCCGAGGATTATCTTACTTGGGTTCAAGATCAAAGATCAAAGATCAAAGATCAAAATGACAAAGACGAAATTCAAATAGAAAAAAATCTTGAATTGGCAAAAGCATATTCGAGATACCAGGAGCTGATGATTCAATCCGGCAATTTGGATTTTGGCGATCAGATTTTTTTGGTTTATAAACTTCTCTCCGAAAATAAAAAAGTTCTCAAGGAATGCCGAAAGAAATTTCGCTATATTTTGGTTGATGAATTTCAAGACACAAACTTTGCTCAAAACGAAATTGTTAAACTTTTGGCCGGCGTTGATGTAAATATTATGGTTGTTGCCGATGATGATCAAGCGATTTATAGGTTTCGCGGCGCCTCAATTTCTAATGTTTTAAATTTTAAAGATTCATACAAAAATGTAAAACAAATCGTTTTAAAAAATAACTTTCGTTCGTCGCAAGAAATTCTCGACGGCGCTTATCGCTTAATTCAAAACAACAATCCCGATCGGCTGGAAGTTCAAAACAAGATTGACAAAAAACTCAAGTCCAATTTTCACGGCGCTGAACCAGAGCTTTTATTTTGCCAAACTCTTTCCGCCGAAGCCGACAAAGTTGTTGAAAAAATAGTCAAGTTAAAAGAAAAAGGGGATTTCAAAAATAATGAATTTGCAATTTTGGTCAGGGCCAATAATCAAAGCGAGCCGTTTATCCAAGCGCTCACAACAAAGGGAATTCCGGCGATTTTTTCCGGCGCCTCCGGACTTTATACCCAGCCGGAAATTAAAATGATTTTGGCATTTTTGAAAACGATTTCCTTCACCGATGACAATTTGGCTTTTTATCAACTGGCGACTTCTGATATATACCAAATTTCTCACGATTTGATCTCTGAAGTATATACTAAATCGCGGCGAGAAAATCGCTCAATTTCTAATTTGGTAAAAGATAACAAAAAATTTGTCGAAATTTCTGCTGACATTAAAAAATTTCGCCAGAAAATAAACGAACCAGTTGGAGAAATTCTGTATGAATATCTGACCGAAAAATCATATCTAAAAAATTTAACCGCCGACCTAAGTATCGAAAACGAGCAAAAGATTTTCAACATCGCCAAATTTTTCGACACCATCGCCCAGTTCAATCATTCATCGGACGAAAGGGGAGTGCTGGAGTTTTTGGAAAATTTGGAACTCATAATTGATGCCGGTGGTGACTTGAAATCAGCTGAAGTTGATCGCGATTTCGACGCCGTCAATATTTTAACCGTTCATTCGGCGAAGGGGCTGGAGTGGCCGGTGGTTTTTGTCGTAAATTGCGTCGCCGATAGATTTCCAAGCCGTAATCGCCGCGAGCAATTGCCAATTCCCGATGAATTAATCAAGGAACGCTTGCCGGAAGGTGATTGGCATTTGCAGGAGGAACGCCGGCTTTTTTATGTCGCCGCAACCCGTGCAAAAAACTATTTATTCTTTACCGCCGCCGAGGACTATGGTGGTAAACGGGCAAAAAAAATCTCACCATTTGTTCTGGAATTTCTGGCAGAAAATCAACCGGAAAAATTAAAACATTCTCTGTCACCGGAAGAAAAAATCAACCGTTTCAAAAAACTGCCTCGGCCCAAGGCTGACCGGCCTTTGGCCGGGACTAAATTTTCTTCCGAAATTTTGAAACTATCGCGCCAGCAAATTGATGACTATTTCTCCTGTCCGAAGAAATTTTACTTCGCCCACATTATCAAAATTCCACTTTTAGAAAATCAAAATTTAATGTACGGAACGGCAATCCACGCCGCACTTGATCACTATTTTCGGCGAAAAATAAACGGCGACCGACCGACACTCAATCAATTAATTGCTGATTATGAACAGGCATTCAAAAATGTTGGTTTTATTTCACGCCAGCAGGAAGAACTGCGGCACAACCAAGGAATTTCGACATTAACAAATTTTTACGATCGCGATCAAAAAGATTCGATTGTGCCGTCGGCGGTCGAGGAAGTTTTTGAATTTGCTGATGAGAATGTCAAAGTTGTCGGACGATTTGATTTGGTGCGCAAAATTGCTGATGATGCTGAAATTTGCGATTTCAAAACCTCCGATGTTCGCGAGCAAAAAGATGCCGACAGACGGATTAAGGAATCAACACAAATGATGATTTACGCTTTGGCCTGGCGAGAAAAATATCAGACGATCCCAAAAACTACTTTGTTTTTTATCGAATCGGGGTTAAAAGGCGAGCGACAATTTTCCGACAAGGAAATTGACGCCACTCGCCAGATGATTTTGGCTGTCGCCGCTGGAATCCGCAAATCTGATTTTTCCGCCCAGCCAGATATTTTTCAGTGCAAATATTGTCCGTACAAAGAGATATGTCCGGAAGCAATCTGAGAAAATAACCAAGATACAAGAAACAATAATCAAACAATACTCAAATTACAAATTCAAAATTTCAAACATTTGAGTTTTTGAGATTTTTGATTTGTTTGTGATTTGCTTCTTGCGATTTGTGATTTATTTGTTTCTTGTATCTCGTTTCTTGGTTATTGATTTTGTGATTTTAGCTTCAAAATCCGGACTTTTTTCCAAAACCTATTGACAAATTCTTGGCGGTTTGCTATAATGTATTTATTAATTAACATATTCGACACAGGAGACCGGCAATGGCAACGTCGCCAGCGCCGGTCTCCGCCCATCTTTCAAAATATCATCGCCGGCTAAGTGAAAATAATTCGATTGTTTTCATCAAGCTTGCGACAGAGCCAAAATCTGCAGTAGCAGAAGTGCCGGTCGTTTTGTGCTGGCACACAACTCTGGCGCAACACTCGGCCGAGAACTTGGGGGCTTATGCGGAGACGCATTTGCTCACGGATCCGCCCAAGCTATCGGCTTCCAAACCGAGTTGCCCTCTTCGGACATCTGCCGGACGAAAATCCGGCGCCGATTTGGGCGACTCGGCCAACCTTTTCCGGAGTGGTGCTCCGGCACGGCTCTGGCTGATAGCAATATCAGCCATCCAGACAACAAGTCCCGCCACCTTCAATGTGTGGCGGGCTTTTCGTATTCAAACCGTCATTTTTCTGCTACTATAATAGTATGAGTCAAACCATTTTGATAATTTTGGCGGTTGTAATAATTATGGTCGCAGCCGGAGTAATTTTGGCGGCTTATTTTCGCCGGCTTTTTTTGGAAGCAGAAAATCGCCGAACTTCAGACCAATCACTGCAAATGCTAAATCAAAATATCCAATCGCTGCAAAGCAATGTCGCCGAAAAAATAGACCGGACAAATTCGGCAATTAATGACCGGCTCGACAACGCCGCCCGAGTAATTTCCGCCGTCAGCTCCGAACTGGGCAAGATGTCGCAAATCGGCTCGCAACTTTCAAATTTCCAAGAGTTTTTGAAATCACCGAAACTTCGCGGCGGACTCGGCGAGCAGGGATTAAAGGATATGCTGGCGCAATGTCTGCCGGCCGAACTTTACAAAATGCAATATAGTTTTCGAAACGGCCAGATCGTAGACGCAATTATTAAAATTGATGCCGGCCTGATTCCGGTTGATGCCAAATTTCCGCTGGAAAATTTTAATCGCTTTCTCAACGCCAAAACGGAAGCGGACAAAATCGAGGCGAAAAACAAATTTCGCTCCGATTTTCGGGTTCATATTAACGCCATCGCTAAAAAATATATCAATCCAGATGAAGGCACCGCCGATTTTGCTTTTATTTATCTGCCGTCGGAGTCAGTATTTTTTGAAATTGTTAACAACGAGCGCGATCTTTTCGATTATGCAGCAAAAAATAAAGTTATCCCGTCCAGCCCGTCAACTTTTTTCTACTATCTTCGGACGATAATGCTTGGACTTGAAGGCAAACGAATTACCGAAATGAGCCGGGAGATTATGAAAACGCTAAAATCAATTAAGCAGGAATCGGGAAAATTCGGCGATAATTTGGGCCGACTTAATAAACATTTGACCAACGCCAAAAATACGATGGAGACAGTTAATTCCGGCTACGCCAATTTGGCCGGCAAAATTGATTCCGTTGGCGCGCTGGAGGATCGCCAGGCGAAACTTTTAGAGGAAGCGAATGAAGAAATTAAGGAATAATATTTGGTTTTGGCTTGGGTTAATTCTTATTTCGGTGGCGATTGCCGGCGGAATAATTTTTTATCTAACCAAACATTTTGGGCGAGTTAAAGCGCCGACATCAACGACGACATCTACGCCGACATCCGATGAGAAAATAACGACACCTGATGTTGCTGACATGCGCCAGGAAGTTCCGGTTCCGATTTTGATGTATCACCACATTCGAGTTTATAATGATTCGAATGATTCAATCGGCACTGGCCTTTCGGTTCCGCCAAATCAATTTCAAGAAGAAATGAATTACTTGCGAGATAACAATTTTACGACGATTAATTTTTTCGACTTTGTAAATTTTCCAGCTAGCAATCTTCCTGACAAACCGGTAATTGTGACATTTGACGATGGTTACCAAGACGCTTTTGACAACGCGATGCCGATCTTGAAAATGAATAATCAGAATGGAGTTTTCTACATTATTTCCGGATTTCTCGGCCGGCCGGATTTCAAAAAAAATTGTCCGATGAATTATTGACCAGCAAGTCGACATTGGAAAATATTGTCGGAAAAAATATAATTAGTTTTTGCTATCCGTCGGGAAAAAATAATGATGTTGTAGATGTGGCAACCAAAAACGCCGGATATTTAACTGCGACAACCACAAACCCGGGAATTTCGACCACAAAATCCGACAAATATAAAGTACCGCGAATCAGAATCAACCCGGGATTAACAATTACAGAATTTGAAAAAAAATTATGACCGATAAGCCAAAACAATATATAGTTGATGAAAAATCAGCCGGCAAACGATTGGATGTTTTTTTAGTTTCAATTTTGCCAAATTTTAGTCGGTCAAAGATTCAAGATTTTTTAAAAAATCGACTGATAACTATTAATGGAAAAAGTATGAAATCTTCATACAAAATTGAAAAAGGCGATTTGCTAGAAATTAATCCGGAAATTTTTAATCGAAATAATTTATCAATTCAACCGGAGAACAGTAAGATCGAAATAATTTTTGAAAATGACGACTTTTTAGTTGTCAACAAGCCGGCTGGAATTATCACACATCCAACAGAAAAAATTCGAAAAAATACCTTGGTTAATTGGCTGGCAAATCACGACAAGAAAATTCTTGAAGTCGTGATTGATAAAAATAATCCGGTTTCAAAAATGCGTCCGGGGATTGTTCACCGACTGGACAAAGATACCAGTGGAGTGATGATTGTCGCCAAAAACCTAAGAACAATGAAATATTTGTCAAACGAAATTAAAAAACACAAAATTGAAAAAACTTACATGGCGCTCTGCTTTGGCTGGTTGCCAAAAAAAGGGATTCTGAAAAATTTTCTCGGCCGGAAAAAAAGTCAAGGAAAATTTTCTGTTGTCAAAAAATCAGAGGGCAGGGAAGCGGTTTTAAATTTTAAATCAATAAAATATTTTCAACTTGACTCTGGCGAAAAAATGACCTTAGCGGAAATTAAATTAGTCACCGGCCGAACGCATCAAATCCGCGTACAATTTGCAACGACCGGAAATTGGATTCTCGGCGACAAATTATATAATAGTAAAGAATCAAAAAGCTTGTCAAAAATACTCGGGATTTCTCGTCAGCTTCTACAAGCCAAACAAATTTCCTTTGATTTTTTAACCGCTAAGCATTTTAATTTTTCTGCTACACTTCTGGAAGATTTTGAAAATATCTTGTCGGAGATTGAAAAATTTGAAGTTAAATAAAACAATATTCATACTTCTTCATACTTTTCTTGACAAACGATTTTAGTATATGCTAGCGTAATACATAGCATGTTTTTAATTTGTTAGGATAATTATGGATCGAGAAAGAATTACAATTTCAATTAAAAGTGCACTACTTAAAGAAATCGACAAAAAAATTGACGGCGCTAGAATGCGTAATCGGTCTCATGCAATTGAACTTTTGGTTTCTCAATCACTCGGGTTATCGCAATTCGAAACAGCGGTAATTATGGCCGGCGGCAAAGGCGCCATCCGATTAATCCCAGTAATTGAAAGTGCGATTGAAAATTTGAAATCATTCGGTTTTTCCGAAATTTACATTGCCACCGGTTTTCTCGGCGACAAGATCAAACAGGCAATCGGCGATGGCAAAAAATATCAAATTAGAATAAATTATATCGAGGGCGGAGAGGGGACAGCCGGAGCGCTTTTGCCACTCAAAGACAAGGTGAAAAAAACTTTTGCCGTAATAAACTCTGACGAAATAATCAATTTGAATCTAAAAAACCTTTTTGACTTTCATCAAAACCATCTGTCGCAAGCGACAATTGCAACAAAGAATGTTGAACTAATGAGGGGTTATTACATTTTCGAACCGGAAATTTTTTCCTATATTCCGAAAGGGTTTTCAATGTTGGAGGAGGATGTTTTTCCGCAGTTAAGCGAAGAGGGAAAGCTGTTGTTGTATCCGCTACGATAAGCTTTCTGGACGATTAATAAAAATTAGATTATAATAGAATCATGACTCGAAGAATCTGGTACACTTTTCTGGGAATTATCATAATCTTAACACTGGCGGTTTTGATCGATCTACCACACGGACCGAATTTTTTTGGTCGGGAAATTAAAGCTCACCTCGGCTTGGATTTGCAGGGCGGAACCGAATTGATATATCAAGCCGATCTGTCGAAATCAACCAACCCATCCGGGGATATGACAAATTTGATCGCTGTTTTTAGCCAACGGGTTGACCGGCTCGGTGTAAGTGAACCGACAATTCAACAGCAGGGGAATGATCAAGTTTTAATTGAACTTCCGGGAATTAAAGACATAAATCAGGCAATCTCGACTATCGGCCAAACCTATGAACTGGTTTTTATGACCCAGGCCGCCGACGCGACAAAGGGAACGGCCCTAAAAAATTATTACGACGACTCTTATACTTACCCCGGTTTCTGGGCGCCAACTGAACTTACCGGCAAGGATTTGGTCTCCGCCGATGTCACTTATGATAACTCCTCGTCCAGCGCTGTCGCTAGCAAGCCGGTGGTCTCAATTACTTTTAACGATGCTGGCAAAGCGAAATTTGCTTCTCTGACAAAAGATAATTTGAATAAGCAAATTGCCATCGTTTTGGACAATCGAATCGTTTCGGCACCAACGGTTCAAGCGGAAATTTCCGATGGCAAGGCGATCATCACCGGCTCGTCAACAATTAAAGACGCTCAAAAATTATCCGACCGACTTAACGAAGGTGTTCTGCCAATCCCGGCCTCAATCATTGGCCAACAAAATGTCGGCGCAACTTTGGGTGCCGATTCAGTCAAGGCCTCATTAGTTGCCGGTGTCATCGGACTCTTTTTAGTCGCTCTCTTTATGATCATCCACTACAAAGTTCCTGGTGCCATCGCCGTTGTTGCCCTTTTAATTTACAGCTCTGTGACACTGGCGTTGTTTAAAACCATTCCGGTGACAATGACTTTAGCCGGAATCGCCGGATTTATTTTGTCTGTCGGCATGGCGGTTGACGCTAATATTCTAATTTTTGAACGGACCAGGGAGGAGCTTCGCGCCGGGAAAGAAATTGTTTCAGCAATAGAAGAGGGCTTCCGCCGCGCTTGGCTATCAATCCGCGACTCGAACTTTTCAACAATTATCACCTGTATCATCCTATTTTATTTCGGCAGCGGATTGATCAAAGGATTTGCTCTGACGCTGGCAATCGGCGTTTTAGTTTCGCTTTTCACCGCCATCACCGTCACCAGAACATTTTTAATTTTAATTTCCAAAACCCGAGTTCGGAGATTTTTAAATGTTTAACATTGTCGCCAAAAGAAAATACTTTTATTTAATTTCTTCGCTGGCAATCATTGCCTCGATCTTTGCGGTTATTTTTTGGAAACTAAACTTCGGTGTTGATTTTCGTGGCGGCTCGGTTGTTGAAATTTCAGCACCGGGACTTGCAAATCAACAAGACAAAATTCTTCAAGCCGGCGGTGATTCAGAGATTTCAATTGACTCTTTGACGACTTCCGGCTCAGACAAAATTATAATTCGAACCGGAAGTTTGTCAACTGCCAAACACGACAAATTTTTGGCCAACATCAAAAAAGACGCCGGAGCAAACGCAGCCGAGGACTCTTATCAAAATGTCGGTCCGGTTGTCAGCCACGATTTAACAGTCAAAGCAATTTGGGCGGTGATTATCGCTTCAATTGCGATAATTTTCTATGTCGCTTACGCTTTTCGCAAAGTTCCAAAGCCGGCAAGTTCCTGGCGATTCGGCGTCACCGCTGTTGTCGCTTTGATTCACGATTTAATTATCACCACCGGATTTGTTGCCGTCGTCGGACACTTTTACTCTTTTATGCAAGTTGATTCGCTTTTCATCACTGCACTTTTGACGATTATGGGTTTTTCCGTCCACGACACAATTGTCGTTTTTGATCGCCTGCGGGAAAATTTAATTCGCCACCCGAAAAATGATCTGGCATCTTTGGCCAACGACTCAATTTTGCAAACAATTTCCCGTTCGATCAATACTTCGATTACAACAATTTTAGTTTTGACCGCGCTTTTCGTTTTGGGCGGATCTTCAATTTCACATTTTGTTTTGACGCTTATTGCCGGCATCACCTTCGGAACCTATTCGTCAATTTTTATTGCGACGATGTTGTTGATAAGTTGGGATAGAAATCAAATTAAGAATTAAGATCTCAGACTTCAGAATTTAATTTAGAATTTAGAATTGTTAAAATAAAATTCCCTTCCATAATTCTGAATTCTTAATTCTACATTCTCAATTCAAAAATAGGGGACTGCCTCCGGAGAAATCCGGATTTTTATTTTAGTGTAAATTTCTTCCGATCGTGAACAGATTTCACAAAATATATTTTCTAAAATAAAAATACAAATAAAAAAACAAAATAAATTTGCCATCAATCAGCAAAAATGAGCTCAATTTAGGGACTTTTTTCCAAAACCTATTGACAAATTTCAACTTGTTTGCTATAATGTTTATACAAGCTACAAAGCACCGTAGCTGGACCGGAAATTTCCCCGGTCCGCCGCACACCCCGGAACGGGAGTCTGTATGACTTTCGTTGGTGTGGATAAAGACAAAGCATTCGAACGTCTTCGGCGGATGTATCGATTGCCACGGCACTGATTACACTGGAGGAAAGTGTAGTGCTGTGAACCAAAACCAAAACGAGTGAGCGTCCACTTTAGGTCGCAATAATCTCAGTAGACGATTCCTCCTTTCGTCTGCAAACCGGACAACAATGCCCGCCCTCGACATACTGAGTGGCGGGTTTTCGTTTTGTCAAAAAATTTTTTATATCCCAACATTTGGTGGCGAAATTAGGAATTTGCCGACAATCTACACAAAATATTGTGGTTAGATGAATAATTTATCAGCCGAAATAAAAAACCTCAAACTGGGGCATTTTGGAGGTATTTAGCTACAAAATAGGCGACAAATCACAAATTACAAGAAACAAATTCCAAACAATATCTAAATTAGAAACTCAAAATTCCAAATGTTTGAACTTTTGAGATATTTGATTTGTTTGCGATTTGGAAATTGTGATTTGTAATTTTGTCGGATAATGTAGGTTATGCGACATTTTATCGCACTTAAACACATACTATTATATGTGCAGAAATTCACGCTCGATAATCTTTTCTTGAACTCTCAAAAAATCGCCCAAATTATTCTCTTCTAAATTGCCGGCATATTTTTCTCTATACTTTTTCTTTCCGGAAATTTTTCCGGTCCAAAAATAAACAAAAATATAAACTGCAAAATTTCCCACTCCCCTACCAAATAAAAAAACGCCAGAATTGACGCCAAATAAGAATTGAGAATGTAGAATTAAGAATTAAGAGTTATGGAAGGGAAATTTTATTTAAAAATAATTCTCAATTCTAAATTCAATTTTTAATTCTAAGATCTTAATTCTTAATTGATATTTACCGCCACTCCTTCATCCAAAACTTTCGAATTATCGGCGGTCGCATTGTCACTGTTATTTTTTTCCGCAATTTGTCCCCCGTCGTCATCCTTTTTTTCTAATTCCTTTGGCAACTCCTTGGTTTTGTAGACCCGCTTCATCAACTCGATCATTTTCTTGCCGGCATCATCAACAATAATTCCCTGTTCCTCAAATTTCTCCGGCAGGGCTTCCTGCCCGACATACCATTTCACACCGCCGCGCGCCGTCTGCTCTTTGTAAATTTTATCGCCGATAATATTTTGCCATTTTAAAATTCGGTTTTTGTCATCAGCTTTTTCAGCGATCGTCTCCAAAATTACATTTTCATTATTTTGATTTTCGGCATCCGGCGTCTTTTCCGGCGCTTTGACTTCGGCCGATGGCGATGTTGCCGGCGAACCATAATGAACCGGTCGCTCCTTGTCGTCGCGGCTAACAAAGTGCGAGGCATCTGATTCGGCTTTCAGTTCATTTTCCAGCTCCAGCGATTTTTCCATTATCATGCTCTCAACTGCCGCCCGATCGGAGGCATATTTTTTTCGCGATGATTCGATAATTCGCTCCAGATTTCCGGAAATTTTGCTAACCGGTGGCAGTGTTCGAGCCGAAAATGCCGGCTTGGTGACGCCATCAATTAACAGTTTTATGTAGGCCTGAAATTTGTCCAGATTGACCAAATCATTGGCGTCAAAAACCGGCTCATACTCCTTGACCAAAAAGGTGGCATCAGTTCCTCCGACTCGGAAGGAAACGACAGTGCCGACATTGCCAAAAACCGCGTCGCGAACAACCTCTGGCATCTGAGCGACATACTGATTGGCAACTGTTAAATTTAAGTTGTATTTCCTCGCCTCGGACAAAATGACGGCGAAGGATTCGGTGGCAAAGTTCTGAAATTCATCAACATAAAGGTAGCAGTCCGGCCGATTGTCGCTGGTAACATCGGCTCGGCTCATTGCCGACAGCTGGACTTTGGTAATCATCATCGCACCCAAGAGAGCCGAGTTGTCCTCACCGATTTTTCCGTGCGAAAGATTAATAACCAGAATTTTTCGGCTATCCATAATCTCACGAATGTTGATTCGCGAATGTGGTTGACCGACAATGTTTCTAATTGTTGAGGTCGAGAGGAATTGGCCAACTTTATTCAAAATCGGCGAAACTGCTTCGGTTCGAAACTTGGCATCGTATTGAGCAAATTCGGTCACCCAGAAGTCGCGAATCACCGGATCAACAACGAATGAAACGACCTTCTCCCGAAATCTTTTCTCTGTCAACATCCGCGGAATGTCGAGCATTGTTGATTCGGGATAATCCATCAGGGCCAAAACAGTATTTCGTAAAATATGCTCCAATCGCGGACCCCAAGAATCGCCGAAGATTTTTTTGAAAATGCCGACAAAGCCGGAAGCGACCATGCCCTTGAAATCATCCTCAACTTTGTCGAGTAAATTAAAAGCGATCGGAAACGAGCGATCGGCCGGATCAAAAACCACAACATCTTCGACCCTCTCGTCCGGAATGCAAGCCAAAACCTTGTCCGCCAATTCGCCGTGCGGATCAACGACAATAACGCCACGGCCCTCGACGACATCATCGTAAACCATATTTTCAATTAGTGTTGATTTTCCGACACCGGATTTTCCAATGATGTAGCAGTGGCGGCGGCGATCGTCAAGTTTGATGCCAAATTTTCGATAAACATTGCGAAAATTTGTTTCGCCCAAAACGGTTAAATCTTTCTGCTCATTATTTTCAAGTAGCGGCAAATCAGCCGGCGGTTCGCCTTTTTTACTGCCGGCCCAAACAATATGCGGAGTCGAAACGGTCAGATGCGGCAAGTGATAAATCGCCGCCAGTTCGGCGATATTTAAGATGTATCCTTCGCTTTGAAAATCTCTTTTCTGATAATTTTCGAGAAAGCCGGGATCGTTGACAACAATTTCACTCCGCTTAAAGCCGTTGGCGTTTGTCGAATTAAATTGCTTGAAGGTTGCGGCAATTCCATCAACTTTCGATTGTGCCGATGCCGAATCGTCGGAGATTGCCATAATTCGAATCTTGGTTTCAAAGCCAAGTTTCATGATTTTGAATTCGATTGCCTTTAGCGCGTCTTCAACCGGTCCGGAAAGTTTAATTTCTTTGGCTTCAGCCAACTCGGAAAGTTCAACTTCGCGACCGGCGTTAACTAAAACCTTCATAAAGTTACCGGCAAACTCCAGCATTTTTGTCCAAATAATTTTCGGTAGCGTTTCCCAGCCAAGTTTAATTTTGTCGTGGCCTTTGCGGATCTTTTCGATGTGCTTTATCCCCTTCTCCTGCCAATCGTCAGCGACCGGCCGAATCAAAACTTGAAGCCAAACCTCCTCGCCCGGATTTATTTTCGACATCACCGAGGTGATCGCTGACAAAGGATCAACTTCAAAATCGGAGAAAATTTTTAACGGATAAACATCTAATTTTGTTGTCGTTAGTTCACAGCCGGCGGAAAATTTATTTATTAGATCAGTTTTTTTCGCATAATCGGGCGTCCGATTTATTTCAACTGTCGGATATTGAGCGTAAATCTGACCTTCGACAAAATCAATTAGCGTTTTTGGCACCTGGACATAAAATTGGACAAATTTGTCAACGGAAACTATTTCAAAGCTTAAGTGATGCTGAAACGGCAAGGCGTCGGAGTAAATTCCGTGAAGTGAGGCGAACATCTGCTCGGCCGCCAGCGGCGCTTTTTCGTTGTTGCGCGGGACTTCAATAATCAGGGTTTCGTAATCCTGAATTGACTCCCAACCGATCTCCTTCTCCTGGCTTCTGATTCGCCACCACAAAATTACCAAATAAATTGGTGCAGCGATAATGACGGCATAAATTATGTAGAGAAAAACAACCATCAAAAAATTCCTCTCCTAGTTCATTATAACAAATTAGAATCAAGTTGTAAGCTGGTAAGTTTTAAGCAAGAATATTTTGATTTTGCGGATTTGCTTATAGCTTACAGCTTATTGGCTTACAACTTTTCATAAATATATCCTGAAGCAACTTTCTTAAACTCCTTTTTCGTCTGAAGGTTGATCATAATTGTGTTCTTTTTGACTTTTCTGGCTTTGGAAACTGTGGCGATAATTTCGCCAAGTGAGAGCGGAGTTTTTGAGTTCTGTAAAAGATTTTTAATCACATCGTAAATTGTGCCGTCGGAGTAGCCCCATTCGCGAAGGGCGTAAAGTCCGCGACCGATGAGGACGAAGCGTTTGTCGGAGATCAGCTCGTTGTGAACAGTCGGCCGGACGATTTTTTTGTTGTCAAATTTCATTTCAGAAATTTTCTCCGTAATCGCCATAAAGTGCATCGGTTTACCGTCATTTTTAAGGACATAGTAAATTTTATCCCGAACATTTTTTGGATTTACCGACGGCCAAATAGAGAGCCCTATAAAATTATTCTTTGCCAGCGCCAATTTTTTGCTAATTGCTATAACCGCGGCAACAAAATTTTTATCCAATTTCTCCAAACCCGGGGTCTGGGAAATTATTTCATTGAAAGATTGCAGCACACCGGTCGACTTAAAATGGGAGACGATTTTATTTATGGTTGCAACAATTTTTTCTTTTTTGATATTTGTCAATCGCCAAGCGTTTTTTAGCTCTTTAGTTTCGTCAATGTTTTCAAACTGTTTTGAAATTGTCAAAATCAGGCGTAAATAATTCGACTTTTCCTCATTACCTAAAATCTCGATAAATTTCCCCGGTAAATTTTCATTGATGATCACTCCCCCATTTGCTGAAAATTTATCGTTTATTTCAGTCAAAATTTTTTCGCCGAAATCAGAAAAATCTTTGTCAATTTTCCGCTTGGCATTATTCTCAATTTGGCGAATTCGCTCGCGCGAGAGTCCGAAATTTTTTCCAACCGCCGCCAAGGTCTCAACTTTTCCCTTAAGCCCAAAGCGACCGATAATAGTTCGCTTTTCTTTTTCGTTTAAATCACGAATAATTCGGTCAGCAACCGCTATCAAATTTTCCTCTCCTGGTTTTTTTGCTTTTTCAGCCATGGTTTTTGGTTAATTAATTTTTGATTTCATTTTCTCTGTTTGATTCCGTTTGTTTCGGATTTCTGATTTCTGGGTTTGATTTTTAAATTTTGCTTACAGCTTACTAGCTTACGGCTTATTCTATAATCACATTCTCCACCGCCGCCCAATCACTTTTGCCGGTTTCCGGAATCAATCCGACAATTTTGTCGCCAACTTTGGCTTTGAAATAAGTCACTGACGCCGACAAAACATTGTAGAGCTGGCCGTCAACATCAATCCGGAAGTCGCCAGATGATTCCTCCAAAATTCCGGTAACTTTTTTTCTTTCAACCGGTGCAATCTGTTTATAAATGAAACTGCCGTCAGGTAAAATTGTTAATTTCAGAATGTCGCCGCAAACCAACTTTGATTTTGAAGCGTAATTTGCCGGCACCAAATATTTTTTGCCCTCTGGGGCGATAAAACTTTCGCCGTCAAAAACGCCTTCGATGATATTACTATTTAATGTCGAATCGTCGGCAATTTCCCGCGCCAACTCCCCTATTTCTTCGGAAAAAATTAACGATCTCGCCTTTCGAATCTGACTTTCGGCACCATCTAAAAGTTGTTTAATTTGAATTAAATTTTCTTCTTCAATTTTGTCTTTTTTCATTTTTTGTTTTAATTGTTTTTGTCATTGCGAGGAGTTCGCAATCAAGCGAACGACGTGGCAATCTTTTTTTGTCAGTGTTGATCAGTGGGCTGTTGTCAGTGTTAGTTAAATGATACAACAAAACATTTCCAATGTCAACAACAACAAGCAACTTTTTGCAATTTTTAAATAGTATGAAAAAGTATGATGATATCCCAACAAAAAAAGTTGAGCAACAATGCCCAACTTGTGTCATTTCATTCTTCCCATGCTAGTAAAGTTATTATACGCTTTGGCAACAAATTCAACTTGATTTTCAGAAACTAATTTTCTCGGTTTGCCATGATAGCAGTTCACAGAGTCGTCTTTGGCGACGATAATACCTTCGTAAGTCAATCGGTGAATGAACGATTTTGGTAGTTGATATTTTTTCTCTGCTTCGGGAATCATAGACCAATTACCATCCGGAACTGGAACATTTTTTCGCAACCAATCATGATCCAAAGTATTCCGGCGATCCTCCTTAACCAACTCCACAGCAATTGGAATATTGGGAATTTCAGAAGTCGGAATCCTGTAAGTGATTCCACTTGCCCCTTTTCCCCTTAGGATGTAGCAAGTTACCAATCCTGCTTCAACAACAAGAGAAATATCACCAATCCAAAAGCCAGTAATTTTGGCAATTTCTCTTCTTGTTAAGGTATCTTTGTAAACATCCGGAATATCGCCGGACTTTTTCATGGCCTTGATCGCATACTTAATCACATCTCGCTCGCACCCGAGCAATCTGGCGATTTCATTTTGATTTTTCCCAGTCGAAAGTTCAAGTTTGATTAACAGATTTAAGGCGGCACGTTCATCTTTGCTGGCATATCGGTTTCTCCTTTGTAATGGCCAACTCTTTATTTCGCCCGTTGCCAGCAACATTCTCCGATAACTCCAGATCATGGCTTTCGTCAAATCAAGAAGTTCGACAATATCTTTCATGTCCCAACCTTCGAGATAAAGCTCCTTTACCTTGTCCGCTGTTGATTTGTAACCACCAGATTTGGCTTTCTCTATGTATCGTCGAGCCGTGCGGGTAGAAACAGATAATAACACTGCAATTTCATCAATCGTTTTTCCTTCTGCAGAGAATTTTTCTGCCGATTCAATTCTTGCTTTGAATATTTCTTGCGTGACTATCAACTTCGTCACCACCTTTTGTGACCAGATTGAAGTTCTGCTTCATTATTACAAAAAAACCTTTGTCTGTCAAGGTTTTTTGGGATTTCATCACCGTATTTAAGTGATCACTTGTATTTAGTGATATAATTTTATCTATTCGTTTTTAGTTATTGGGAAAATTAGTGATCCGTTCTTGATGCTATCCGTTTGGCCCCGTTCGATTTCCTTCGCCAATGCCGGGAAGATCAATTTTGTCAATTTGTGATCGATCGGAAATTTCCTCCTCGACGACTTCCTTTGCCCGACCATATTTCAAACGCGATAGTTGACGAATTGCTTCGGCCAATTTCCCGTCGCCGCCGGTTTCATCTGGCGGAATGCTTTGGCCGTTAAATGCCGGCATCGGCGCATTATCAATCAACTCGCGAATGTAAAAATTAAATTTATCAACATTGGTCAAGTCGTCCAAAGTCAGCGGTGAAAATTCCTTAACCAAAAATTCGGCGTCGGCGGCACCGATTCGGAACGAAATCAAATTGCCGGCATTGCCAATGACGGCGTCGCGAATTTTTTCATCTAATTGCGCAATGTATTGGTTGGTGATTGCCAACGACAATTTATATTTTCGCGACTCGGACAAAATCGTCGCAAAAACATCGGTGATAAAATTTTGAAACTCGTCAACATAAAGATAAAATGGCGTCCGCTCCGCTTCGGGAACATCCTGACGGGAAAATGCTCCCATGGCGATTTTTGAAACGATTATCATACCGAGTAAAAACGCATTAATTTCGCCGATCAAACCCTTGGATAATTTGCAAAGCAAAATCTTTTTTCCGTCCATCACCTCCCGAAAATCAAAAGCCGATTTCGACTGGCCGATGATATTTCGCATCATATCGTTGGTCATAAAGCGACCGAATTTCGAGGTGAAATAGTTAAGCATTTCCGATTTGTGAAAGTCGGATGTTTTGGTCATCTGCTTTTCCCAAAACGATCTGACCACCGGATCCGTCACATATTTTGTCCGCTCTTTTTCAAAATCCGGATCGGTGAAAAGCCGCGGCAGGTCAACCAAAGTTCCGCCGTCGGGATGCGCCATTAAAGTCAGCGCGCCGTTTCTCATCCAGTGTTCAAACTGCGGACCGACAATTCCAGTTTGATTCGGATCAAAAAGTTTGTAAAAAATTTGGATTGCTTCCTGAACCAAAAAATCCCGCTGCTCGTTGGTTTTCCACTCCAAAAGATTCAAACCCATTGGCCGTTCGGTATCGGAGGGATCGAAAATTATCACATCGTCGGCACGCTCTTTTGGTATATGCGCTAGTATATACTCAATAGCATCGCCGTTCGGATCCAAATAGGCCACGCCTTTGCCATTTTTAATGTCCTGCAGAATCAAATTTTGGTAAAGAACGGTTTTGCCAACGCCAGTTTTTCCGACCATATAAATGTGACGCATCCGGTCGGCATCTTTAATTCGAATCGGCAAAACTTGACCTCGATAACTGGTTTCGCCGACAATTACGCCCTCGGTTGGCAGTGCCGGTGGTGGCGACTCCTTTTTCGAATATACCCAAGCAATGTTTGGTGTCTCGGTAAAACGGTTTGGTAGATGATAAATTGACGCCAATTCTTCGGTATTGAGAAGTAGTCGCGGTTCCCTGCCGTAAATTCGATAAATGTAATTGGCGACGGTCTCCCGTTGCCGTTTGGCTTTTTTCGGCTTAAAACCATTATTTTCCGGTGTGAAAAATTGGGAAAACGCCGAGGTAATCACTGACAAAGTTTCTTTGGCTTTTTCCTTCGTCGGCGCCACCGACAAAACCCGAATCTGACAATCAAATCCGGTTTTTCCCGACTTTTCCGCCAACAATTTCAGCTGTTGCTCCTGCAAGGGATTTTGCCGGAATTGATTTTGCGCCAGTTTGTCTTTTTCCTCATCAACCAGTGATTTTCCGACCGCCACCTTCCCAACATTACCGGCAAAGGTGAAAAAACTTTCGCTGACGCGCTGATTGGCCGAGGTGTTATAGTATTGCGATGATTTTCCGGCCTGAATTCCCTTCGCCGCTTTCTCGACCGCAAAACGCCAGGTGTTGTCGGTTGGCCGAATCAATATCTGAATCCCGACATTGCAATTTTCACCCAGGCGCGACATCGCATTGACGATGCCGTTTAGGGGATCATATTCAAGGTGGCGATAGGTCTTAATCGGAAAGAAAAACTTTTTTAAGAGCCGTAAATTACTAGCGGCAATTTCGCCCTTGATATTTTTGAAAATTGAAAACTCGCGCGTCTCATCAACCTCGACAATCGCATCCGGATATTGTGACAGAATACTTTTTTCGATTGACTCTTTGAGCGCCACGGGTGTACCGATGTAAAATGAAACCAAGCCCTTTTTGGAAATAATTTCAACCGAAATGTGATCCTGACCGACAATTTTCTTTCCGAGTTTCGGGTCAAAAAGCGCTTCCAGATTGGAAAAAAACGGTTCAATTACTCCGGCCATTTCACGAAAATCCAACCGCTCCTCGGTTTGCTCGACGACTCTTTCTTTCGGAATCGAAATTTTTAGCATCAACCAATCCTTGGTTTTTTCCAACTGATATTTATAAAGTAGCCGTTTTTTAATCGCTAAATAAATTAAAATTCCAACAACGACGATCGCCACGATCAACAAAAACCACCACCAACCTGAGCTGGCGGTTTGGTTTGCCGAGTATGTTGTGCCGTAATTATTCAATCCCCTCCTTACTAACACTTCCCGACGATCTTAGGTGTCGGGACTCCGACCGAAGCGTCGGAGGACTTTTTGAGAAACACTGACGACTCACTGACCTCGTAATCCTTTGTAATCCGTAATTTTCCTTTGCCGTCCTTATTTTTCCTTAGTTGCCCATTGATCTTCCAAATTTGCCGCGTCGGGAGAATTTATTTCCTCATCCCCGACAATTGCACGACGATATCCTCCGACATTTTCCACCGGCATTTCCGCCGCCGGTTCTTGCGCAATTTTTAATTCTTCATTTACAACTTCTGGAATTTCTTCAACTGCTTTGGCGACTTGTTGTTCAACTTCTGTCTCTGCTGGCGATTCGACTGCTTCCGGCGTGACACTTTCAGATGCCGGCATTTCAATTTTTGGCTCAACGATTTCCGGCTCGGCAATCGCAACTTCCGGCATAACCGTTTTTGGAATTTCCAACTCCCCTTTTCCACTTTCTGATTTTCCACCAACAAAAACCTCCGGTGTTGGCGTCATCGCGTCTTGACCATTTTCCGTCGCCACCACTTCATTAAACCAGCTCCCTTTCTCGGCTTCTGACAATTCAGGAATTGCTTTTTTGATCTCTAACGCAAAATTCGGATCGCCAGTTTCGCGATACATGGAAATCATCCGATCAATATCTGAACGACTAGCCATTTTTCATTTTCTCAATTATTTCACTTCGGATTTCCAAAAGTTCGTTGGCAATTTTTTCCGCCGCGCCGGGAATGTTATCGCCCAAAAATTTGGCGATTTCTTCCTGATTTCCGGCGGAAATTTTTTCATCCAACTCGGCAACGCCCTCCTCCGGCAGATAAATCAAAATCAAATTAATCAGTCGGTCGTTGACTAATTTCGCCAATTTTTCCTCAACCGCAACTTTTTCCTCGGGCGAAAATTTGTCAAAACCGAGCTCAACAAAAAGCTGATTCTGAAACTCCTGCAAAACATTTTCAACATTATCTTCGGCCATTTTGCCTCCTTATTTTTTCAAATACCATTTACAATGATTTTCTAATATAAATTTTGAATCAATGGGGTGTCTGCTAGTATCTGTGCTTGCTGCCCTGCCTTCAAGCCACAATTGGGCATCAAAATTGCTATCGGATTTCTGTTCAATCTTTGTATATGTTTGACTGCCAATTAAAAGCCCAATTTTATTGGATCGGGGATTTTCGGACACCGCGCCAACAAATTCCTTGAAATTGTCTTCGCTAAGTTCGCCCTGCGATTCATATTCGATTACGGCAAATTCTTCGTCAGAATATGTTTCCGCACTCGGCGTCGGCGGCGTGGTTCGGGTTCCGGTTCTGGTTTTTCGACATTTTTTGGTTTGAAATCTATATCCAAGTTACGAATTCGGTCCTGGGTAATCTCTGTAAATTTATTAAATCTAATCTCAATATTATCTCCAATACCAATCTTCAATTTTTCGGCAATTTTTTGACTCTCCATTGATAATCTAAAACCATATGTATTTTTATCGATGATAAACTGGACTCCAAGGTGCTTCCGAAAACCCTCACCGAAAGAAATCTCAACGATTTTTGCTGGAAAATATTTACCGACATGTTCATTACAATCTTTAATTAATTCTGACATTATTTCAACTTCGGTTTTTTCTTTCTTCTCCTCTTTCTCCGGCTCTTTCGTTGGTTCCGGTTTTTTCTCCTCTGGCTTTTTTGTTTCCACCGGTTTTGCCGGTTCTGGTTTCTTTTTCTCTTCCTTGACTGGGATTTCGTGAGTTCTGAATAATTCTTCCGTATATTTTCGACCGGTTCGGCCTTTGGCGAATCCGATCGCCGCCAGTCCGACG
Source organism: Candidatus Berkelbacteria bacterium (assembly GCA_026397205.1). Classification (GTDB taxonomy): domain Bacteria; phylum Patescibacteriota; class UBA1384; order XYA2-FULL-43-10; family CAINNR01; genus JAPLVH01. The sequence continues at coordinate 38,681 of JAPLVH010000025.1, forward strand.
GCACCGGCAACCGGAGCAATGACCGCTGTGGATGAAATACCGCCGGCAGTCGCCGTGGCAAAAATTTCAGGCGCTAGTTGTGGAAAAGACAAAATATGTCGTTGCGATTCGACCGACAGATTCAGGAACTCGCCACGATGGGACAAAATAAATTCGCCTAATTTTTGACCGGAATTTCCAGCCGCAGCACTCAAATCAATATTATTAATCCCCGCCTCCTGAGTCAGATGATCAAGTGAAGAGTGGGCGTGTAGCATCGTGTCAAAATGCGCTAATCCTTGCTCGGTAAACCCGCCGGGATGAGCGCCGGGAATTTTTGCCAACTCTTCGGCGTGGCGAATAATTTCAAAATTATCCGACTGGCGATAAAAATTATACTCCTCAGCCGTGTGCGGCTGACCCCGATATTGATCAACCATTTGCTGATGCTGTAAATGCTCCGTCCGCAATCCCTGTTCCTTGCCGGCTAGTTGCTCGGCTTGTCCATGAGAAACAATCTTGTCCGACAGCCAACCAACTAAAGTTCCGACAGTTGCGCCGATTGCCGCGCCTTTCAGCGCTGACGCCCAAAGCTGCTTCCGTTTGCCGACCAGAATTTCCTCGTAAAGTTTTTTGTATTTCTCGCTGGCGGCGGCGGAGATATTTTTGCCAAAATCCTCTTCGGTTTTGCTCATTTTATCAATCTTTTCAATTCCGATTCCATCAGTTCTGGCTTTTTCCGCCAAGATATTTCGAATCATTCGATATTTTCGCGCCAACTCCAGCTGTTCGAGCGGTTTGCCACGAACTTTTTTACCACGAACAGCATTGTCAATAATTCCAATCGCCGCCGTCAATTCCTCCGGCGACATTTCCTTTAATTCGTCTGGATTTTTGCCAATGATATCCAGCTCGCTCATCCACTTTTTCACCGACTCCTGTTTCTGCCGACCGTAAATATAACCGCGAAGTCCACCGAGCGCGCCACCGGTAATTCCGCCGACAATCGGATTGGCAATTTTGTAAGCCACAAGCGCCTTTTCCAAAATTGTCGCCGCCGCCGCGCCACCAACAATATCAATAATTTTTATATCCTTACCTTTAATATGCAGAGTCAATTTTTCCGCCAGACGATGATATTTTCCTACTACGCCTTTGCGCGATTCTAAAATTTGGCGAAACAACATTGCGTCGGCATCGAGTTCGTCAAGAATTTTCTTCGCCCGGTCGGGGTTTCGCTCGATCTCTACTTTTGCAGCATCAATTTCGGCTTGAAGTTCTTTGTCTTCCAGCTTGCCATTAATATCCAACTCTTTTTGAATAATATCTGGTTTCGGCTTTTTCGGCTCTTCGGTTTTTTTCACCGGAATTCCAACTCTTCGATCAATCTCTCTATCTTTCTCCCTCAATTCGTCTTCTTTGCGTTTTAGGCCATCCCAATCGCGATCAAAACCAAGGACGCGTTTTACGCGACCATAAATTCCTTTTGGCTTTTCTGATTGAATGTTTTCCCTTCCTTCTGGCATTTGTAGTATTTCAATTAAATTCCATTTGATATTTGGAATTTGTCATTTGATATCTACTTCTACCTACTATTATATAGTATTCAAAATCAAAAAAAAAGCACTTGGTCCATTTCTGAACCAAGTGCTCGGTATTCGCGCCGGTGTGCGCGGGCTAACTGCCGGACGGGTCGGTGTTGCTTGGGTCGGCGGGGTCATTGTCGGGAATTGTGTAGCGAATCTCCGTTCGATCCCTGCCATTGCTGGTGTAGACATAGACGGACTGCCCGAGCCGGCTCCTGCCGTCGTTTGCGAGGGCTTTGACGAGCTCAACCGAGCCGGTTGGCGCCGTCGTCTGGTTCTGGCCACCAGCACCGCAGACCTTCTTCTTCCAGACCTTGATCGCCTGGGCGATCAGGATGTAGCCCCAGACGAGGGCAGTGGCATACAACAGGAACACTGCGACATCATTGATCGAAACCATTGAACTTCCTCCGTTTTCCGACTTTGGCGCCGGTTCCGGCACTTTGGCCGGAGGGTTCATCGCCACGGCAATCTCTGCCTTGGCGATGGCATAGCAGTCGCTAAGCGACGCCACGCGGTACTTCTCGAGCATCTCTTTCTCGACGCTCCCCACTCCTCCGAGCGGGTTTTGCTCGACGAATGACAGGCGCTTGTCAAGCCCGGCGATCTGTGCCCACAGCTCGTTGGCACGGGCGTAATCACCGGCGGCAACCGCCACCAGTCGCTGGCTGGCTAGGTCGCCAGCAAATGACGAGACGGCGATGATGAAAAGCATGACGGCGACGGCAATTCTCATTGCCAATCGCCTCCTTTCTTTTATTTTTTTGCGTCCAAGTGCCGCTTCAAGGCGGAGGGGGAACCTTGAAGCGACGCTTCGGCGCAGAAAACATTTTTAAAGTTCGAATATACTATTTTTCACTCTGCTTTGCCATTATAGCATACCTTTTCCAAAATGTCAATAGCTTGAACCCGAAATATCACTGTATTTAAGTGATCACTTAAATACAGTGATAAAAATTTAAAAAACCACTTCCGATTTCTGAAAGTGGCTAATCAAGTTGCAAGAACAATTCGCTTCATTTCGTAAACGAAGCTGCTGGCTTTTTTGATTGTCAGTTGAAAATCGAGAATTAACTCCGGCCGATATTCCGCCATGTAATCAACATCTGATCGATGCGACGAGGTGAGAAATTTCCGCAGAATTCGCCGATGATTGCCACCGGTTCCTTTGACATGAACCACTTTGACAAACGGTGAAATAATCGGGATTTTGTCGATGATTTCATCAACGCTTCGGCCAAACGGGTTGGTCGCTACATTTTCTACCAGATGCTCGGTATCCAAAACCAGTTCAATATTTCTTTTTTGGCATACCTTTGCGATTTTTTCCAGGGACATGTTGATTTTCGGGCCGATTTCCACCAGCCGATCACAGCCGACACTCTCGAAATCATGTGCAATCATTCGTCCGGGCAAACGAGCAAAAACCTCGCGGCAAATGTCCGGATTCGGGAACAGAACATAATCCTTAAGATTTGCCGGCAACATTCCATCGCCATCGCGATGAAATGCAGCTTGGAAAAATCCGTCAACCGGATTCCAAGCTTTTTCCTTGTACCAACGCAATCCTGGCGGGAAATGTTCAGAGCCGGTCACGCCGCGAACCGGCATAATCTGGCTGATTTCAGAAAATGCTGCCAATTCTTTCACCAAGCCCTCAATATCGCGCAGATTATGAGGAGTCAGTGACATTGTTGAGACGCCAAAACTCGGACCGGATATTTCCGACATCGTCGCTTTCCTCCTTTTCGTTTTTGTTACGACGATTTCTGCCAACTTATTTATATCAAAATACTTTGCCGATGTCAAGGTTTTCGCGACAAGTTTTCAAAATACTTTCTCAACGATTAACTCCCTCACTTTGATACGCTAGCGTATCAAAGTGAGGGATCACAACCAAAAAAGGAGAAAACGAATTTTCCTTTTTTAGTTTTTGTAAATTCTATTCCGCCGGGTCTTCTGGTGCTGGTGAAACTACCGGCGCTGACTGATCAGTTGATGCCGCTGGCACAACCGGTTCCGCCGGAGCTTCCGGCATCGGTGCTGGTGCTGGTGCAGGAGCTGGCGCCACTGGAGCGACATCAGCTTTATCCGGCATCTCTTCGGCTGAGTCCGGAAGAGTTTCTTCAACCGGTCGGGGCGGCGCAACAACCGAGTCCGTTGCATCGTCTTCGTCTGCCGGAACTTCCGACATCGACACTGATTCGACTGGTGCAACTGGTGCCGGCGTTTCCAGAAGCGGCTCTTCGACCGGAGAAGTTGCGACATCATCGGCCGCTGGTGCGGCCGGCACAACCGGCGTCGGATTTGCCATCAGGGCGTCATCGTTTGCCGGCGGAACTGCGCCGGGCACGGCGTTATTTTGTAAGGAATCATCTGCCGAAACTGGAGCTTGGCTCTGGTCGTCCATTTTCACCTCCACAATTAATTATTTCTAGACTAATTTTCTCTGATTGTTAATCTTTTGTCAATCGAAGCCCGAATTTCCCGCATCAAGGCAAAATATGTCCAAAGATTATGTAATGTCAGAAGTCGAACGCCAAGGATTTCTTTTTCTCTGACCAGATGCGAAAGATAGCTTGTGGAAAATTGATTTTTACATGTCGGGCACTGGCAATTTTCATCTAATGAATTTTTGTCCTCGCGATATTTAGAATTTAGTAAATTGATTTCTCGGTATTGAGTTATTAGTTTTTCGTTTTTTCTAGCTTTAGCTGACCCTGTGGGAGTTTTTAGTTTCACGTAAGCGACATTATGCCTCGCCATTCGTGTTGGCAAAACGCAATCAAACATATCAATGCCGAGCTTTGTCGCCTGAATTATATCCTCCGGCGTCCCGACGCCCATCAAATACCGCGGTTTTTCGACTGGCAAAATATCATTTAGGAGAGCGACAATTTTAAACATTTCCTTTTTTTTCTCGCCAACCGCAAGTCCACCGATCGCGTAGCCGTCCAAATCCATCGCTACCATTTTCTCGGCACAATATTTTCTTAGGTCAGGGAAAATTCCGCCCTGAACAATCCCAAACAAAGCAGGTTTGAGGTTTATGATTTGAGATTTGAGATTTGTTTGTGATTTGCTTCTTGTTTCTTGAAATTTCCGATCAAGATGTTTTTTCGATCTTTTCAACCATTTTATTGATAATCCAGCTGCTTTCTCAACTTCGAATTTCAACTCTGATGCAGGCGGACAAACATCGAGAGGCATAATTATGTTCGAGCCGAGCGCCAACTGAATGTCAATAACTTTTTCCGGTGTAAAAAAATGTTTTGAACCGTCAAGATATGACTTGAATTCAACTCCATCATCAGTAATTTTCACCAATGAATTTTCCTTGCCTTCATTTCGAATTTCTGATTTTGAATTTGTTTGGAAATTGGAAATTGGAAATTGGAAATTGCGTTTTCCGAGTGAAAACGCCTGAAATCCGCCCGAATCAGTGAGAACCGGCCCCTGCCAACGATTATATTCGCTAAGTCCGCCTAGTTCTGCAATCAATTTTTCGCCCGGTCGCAAATATAGGTGATAAGTATTTCCAAGAATTATTTCGGCGCCAAGATCGTGCAACTCCCAAGGCGCAACACTTTTGACCGCACCGACCGTTCCAACCGGCATAAAAACCGGGGTCTGAATTTTGCCGTTAGCAGTCGTTAACTCACCAATGCGAAGCGATGACTTATTTGTTTGTTTTTTGACGAGAAACTTCATAAATCAAATATTAAAAATCAAAGATCAAAATGCTGGTCGGCACTCCGTGTCGGTATTAAATTCTTTTTAACTCTTTTTTATCTGTCATTTTGATTTTTGATATTTGATTTTTGATCTTTCTAGATTCTACCAAAAAAGGCCCGAGGAGTCGAGCCCTTTTGGTGATAAGCATCAATTTATTTCAGTTCAACCGTCGCGCCGGCTTCCTCAAGTTTTTTCTTGGCGGCTTCGGCATCCTCTTTTTTTGCGCCTTTGAGCAAATCTTTCGGTGCGGCTTCAACCAAATCTTTGGCTTCTTTTAAGCCAAGGTCGGGTTTGATTTCGCGAACGGCTTTAATCACTTGAATCTTTTTGTCACCAGCGGCTGTCAGAACAACATCGTAAGTTGATTTCTCTTCGACGGCGTTTTCGGCCGTCGCTCCGACAGCTCCGCTCGTCGGAGCAACCGCGGTAGCTGATGCCGAAACGCCGAATCGCATTTCCAACTCTTTGACCAACTCCGAAAGCTCAAGAACTGAAAGATTCTCGATTGACTCGATCAACTCTTTGAATTTTCCCGACGGCGCCGGTTTTTCTTCGACGACTTCTGCGACAGCCGGTTTATCTTCAACTTTTTCCTCTCCGACGACTTCCCTGACTTCCTCAACTTTCTTGTCCGCCGTAGCTTCTTTATCGTCCGAAGCTTCTGCGGAGGATGAAGCGGAGGAGGATTCGACGACTTCCTTGACTTCCTCAACCTTTTCTTCGACTTTTTCGACCGCCTCGGTTGCCTCTTCAATTTTTTCTTCGGCAACTTCAGCCGCTTCGGTGGCTTCCTCAACTTTTTCCTCTTTTACTTCATCTGCCATTTTTACTCCTCTTTCTAATTAATTTTTAATTTTAAACTATAATTTTATCTTGCGATAGCTGACCCTGTGGGCACTTATCATTTTTAACTTTAAACTTGTTTGTCGCGATATTGTGCTAAAACACTGACCAACCCTCGAACATTTCCGGCCAGCACATTGACGATTCCGGAAAGCGGTGAAGCGATTGATCCGACAACCTTGGTGTAAAGTTCTTCACGGCTCGGCAAGATTGACAGCGCGTTAATCATAGTAACCGGAACAAAAAGTTTGTCAATAATTCCGCCCAAAACCTCAACATTTTCATGCGTTTTGGTGAAATTTTTCACCTCTTTAGCGCCAGAAACTTCATCGGCTGAAAAAGCAATCGCTAGCGGACGCTTTAGTATTTCGGCATCAACTTCAATTTGATTGCTCGTAAGGGCGATTTTCGCCAGAGTGTTTTTGACAACAGAAAAACCAACACCTTTCTCTTCAAGCGAATTGCGAAAATTTTCCATCTCTTTCACCGGAAGTCCGGAGTAATCAACAAAAACTGCTTTTTTGTTCGCAAATTCGGCGAGGAGTTTTTCCAGCATTAACTTTTTTTGGGCTTTTGATTTTGCCATCGCTCGTTACCTCGCTAGTCCTTACGAATTTACAAATCTAATCGAAATTACGAATAAAGCCAAATACAAAATTCCTAATTTGTAATTTTTATTCGTACTTTCGTTCTTAGATTTATTCGTAAATTGGTAAGGAAATAAAAATATCGACGATCATTCCGCCGACAGATCAAGAAATATACTAAAGCTGAATTAATGTCAAAACTTCGACATAAAAATTAGCATTTTTTATATTTCCTGCGCCGGTCTTGTAAGTTTATCCGCCGTAGCTCTGATTTGTCAAAGCAAAGGCGGACCGACGGTCTTTGGAATATGTTCTTATCTTATCAAAGCAATTTCTACCTGTCAAGCATTATCTACTAAATTATCCGCCAGCATTTTTTCAAAATTCCAATTTTTTTCACCGCACCACGATTAACTCCCTCACTTTGATACACTAGTGTATCAAAGTGAGGGATGATAATCATAACAAAAAAACGCCAACCGATTTGGCTGACGCAACTGAATTGGTGAAACCAATACTACTTCTTGTTTCGACACGGATTTGCGTCGTCACGCGGATAACCTGCTTTTGTTAGAGCTTTATCCAATTCGGAGATACAGGTTGTACTGTTCAAGTCATCCATTCCAGTAAGTTCCATTGCGGCCTGACGAATCGCACCAGGATGTTCTCTGAGATATTTCTCCAATTAATATATCCGACAGTAATTCCCGCCATCTCTAACGCTTTTTCGTAAATCTCCTGACTGTGTTCCTCTAGATACCTGGCAAATTTCCCTCTCGGTTTCGGCAAAACACCATGTTCTTTCATTTGATCACGAAGATTCTTAATTGGACTGGGTCGCAGCGGGTCAAGAATCGATTTGGCAATTTCCAGCAAAACTATATCCCCTATCTTGCGCAACTCTTCAACAACTTTTTGAATTTGCGGCGCCGTCGGCTTTCGCATGTCATTCTCCTTGTCGTGGCTAAATACATCGTATACCATTTTTTAATTTTCGTCAACAAAAACAGCCGAATTTCTTCGGCTGTTTTTCAGTAGTATTTTCAAAATGTCTTAAAAGTGTGCTCAAAAGAGAACCGTCCCCTATTTTGGGACTATTTTGGGATTTCGATTTGGACGCTTGGCCCCATTGTCGAGGTCAGATAGGCCGACAAAACCTTATTTTTCGGCAAAACTTTCAGAAATGCTTCCAAATTTTGTCTAATTTTCTCCGGCCCAAAGGAAATTTTAGCGATCGCTAAATGGATATTTTTTTCGCCATCCTGTTTGTATTCAACTTTTCCCGAGCGAATTTCTTCCGCTGCCACTTTCGTATCTTCGACTACCGTTCCCGATTTCGGCGACGGCATTAGTCCACGCGGACCAAGAATTTTTGCCACGCCGGCGAGTTTCGGCATAACTGACGGAGTTGCGATAATCAAATCAAAATCAATTTTGTTCGATTTTACTTTGGTCAAAAATTCATCAATATTTTTTTCCGAGATCTCAAAAACTTTTTTCTCTTTCGGTGCGCCAGCCGGCAAAACAATCATTCCGCGAATATTTCCAACTGACAAAAAGGCGTGAATTTCAACGGTTGCATCAAATTTTGCAACTGATGTTTCAATTATTTTTTCGATCGCTTCTTGAGTCGAATATACTTTATTTTTGTCGATTTTCGTTTGGGCGTCCAGATATTTTTTGCCACGCTTTTTAGCTGTGATTTTTTTCTTGGCAACTTTCTTTTCCGTTTTTTCTTCCTGTGATGCTTCCGCTTTAACTATTTCCTCTTTTGCCTCGGCAACTTCCTGCCGAACCGTCGTCTCATCAATTATTTCCTCCGAAACCATCTCCTTAACTCGTTGTCCCATTTTTATCTCCTAAATTTATTCGTTGTTAGTTATTTGGATCAATTCGTCATCCATTTCTGTCAAATTTCTATCGTTGTCCCCACTAATTTATTTTCCTCAATAAAATTTCTGATAATTTCGTCAACATCTTTCTCTAACATTTTGTCAATTATCGGACGCGCTCGTTTGGAAAATATTCCCAGAACGAATTCTTTCGCCTCCGGTTTTTCGTAGGGATGTGACGACTCGACGCCGGCAATTTTTTTATCAGAAATTCCAATTCGCAATCGGGTAAAATTATCCTCTCCCAGAGAGGTAATTATACTATCCAATCCTTTGTGCCCACCAGAGGAACCCGACAAACGAATTCGCGACATTCCGACCGGCAAATCCAAATCATCAGAAACGATAAGTATATCGGCAATATCTATGCCATAAAAATCAACGATTTTCCGAACGGCATCGCCGGACAAATTCATAAATGTCAGCGGTTTAACGAGTAGAATTTTATCGCCAGAAATTTGTGTCTCGGCAATTTCCGCCTTAAATTTTTTACTGCTGTTAAATTTAAGCATCTCGCCGACCAAATTCAATCGCGGATGTTTTGCCAGAAGATCAACAAAATCAAACCCGACATTGTGCCGCGTTCCGACATATTTTTCCCCTGGATTTCCAAGACCAAAAATAATTTTCATAATTCAAAAATCAAATATCAAAAATCAAAATGACAAATTAAAATGTAAAAATAGTTCAGCCACGAAGTGGCTACCACAATTTTGATCTTTGATTTTTAATTTTTGATTTTTCGATTACATTCCCGGCAATCCCATTCCACCCATCACATCTTTCATTTTTTCCGCCGCCAAGGCCTGTGAACGGGAGATTGCCTGGCTGACAGTATTTAAAATTTGTTTCTCCAGCTCTGACTTATTTTCCGGTCGCAAAGATTCGGCGTCGAGTGAAACTTCAACCAAATGCTGTTCACCGTTAAAAACCACAGTCACCCAGCCGTCGTTACTTTTGGCCTCGATTTCCGTGTCTTTTAATTCTTTCTGAATTTCCCGCGCCTGTTTTTGCAATTTGTAAAGATCCTTCATTTTTCCAAAATCAACCATAATTTTCTCCTTTCGATTTTATTCTGTCATTCCCATGAAGACGGGAATCTACTGATAGTTTTTCACTATTTTGGATCCCCGCCTCCGCGGGGATGACAAACATCATCGCCGAAACAAATTTGTCAAAGCAAATAAAATTATAGCAAAAATTGCGCCAATTAGCAAGAGGTTGATAACGGAAAAAAGCAAAATGCCGAGCCGGTCAACCGGCAAAAGAATTCCCAAGTATTTTGAAACTAAAAGAAAACCGACAGCGATGATAACCAGCGAGATAATCGAATTCAAAATATCCTGCCGGCTGGGAATCATTGTCACGGCAACGGAAATCGTCAGGTACAACAGCAGAAGATTTCTGACCGAGAGATGAATGACGCTTTTTAATAAATTACTGCTGGCAACGATTAAAGAGCTTGATAAATTTTTTGTTGTTGAAATATCAGCGCTGGCGATGTTTAGATGTCGGGATATAAAATAAATTATGACGATACCGGCAACCAGTGGCGCCAGCGAGATGATGACTGATCCTAAAATCGGGATTTTTGATTTTCGATGTTTAACATGACCGCCATCTTTATCAAAAAACGACATTTCCGTCACTTTAGCGCCGGTGATCAGACAGCCAAAACCATGCGCCAATTCGTGGATGATGACGCCGGGCGCTAAAAAAATCCGATAACGCTCGCCGAAAATACTTTGCGACAAAAAAAAGTCAATAACATAAGACGAAAAAATCATCACGACAAACAAGATCGCCACCAATTTGTAGTGAGCAAAAACTGTCGGAGAATAAAATGTGTTGAGTTTTGAGAAATAACGCACAAAATTCATAGATATAAGTCAAAAATCAAAAATCAAAATGTTGGTCGGCACTCCGTGCTGGGATTTAATTCTTTTAATCTTTTTCATCTATCATTTTGATTTTTGATATTTGATTTTTGCATTACTAGTTCTTGACCTCGGCTTCCAACAACCCCTCAATCCCACCGGCCAGCACCGCTTCCGGATTTGATGATTCAAAATTCGTCCGATGATCTTTGACCAATTTGTACGGATGAAGTATATACGACCGAATTTGACTTCCCCACTCCGGCTCGGCCGACTCGCCCCGAAGTTCGGAAATTTTTTCTTTATGTTGATCCTCGAGCATTTTTGCCAGTCGGGCCGAAAGTACCGACATCGCCGCCGCTTTATTTTGAAGTTGCGACCGCTCGTTTTGACAAATGGCGACAATTCCGGTTGGAATGTGAGTAATTCGAACGGCGGAATCGGTGGTGTTGACGCTCTGGCCGCCGTGCCCACCGGCACGAAAAGTATCAATTTTAATTTCTGAAGCCGGAATTTCCAATTTGTCAAGTGGCGAAATTTTCGGCATCACCTCAACCAAAGAGAACGAGGTCTGGCGCAAATCCTTGGCATTAAACGGCGACTGGCGAACCAAGCGGTGAACGCCGGTTTCTCTTTTCATCCGACCGTAAGCGTAATTTCCATCAATTTCCAAAGTCGCCGATTTAACGCCGGCGATTTGACCCGGAGTCTGATTTAAGATTTTCGCCTCGAAATCATTATTTTCCGCGAATCGCAGATACATTTTTAGAAGCATTTCCGTCCAATCCTGTGCGTCATCGCCGCCGGCGCCGGAATAAAAGTTAATAATCGCCGAATGATCGTCGTACTTGCCGGAAAAATAAGTTAGAATTTCCAGCTTTTTAATTTCGCTTTCGATGATTTCTTGTTCGTCATCACCGGCAATTTCAACTAATTCTTCAAGATCGGTAACTTTCTTGATTTCATTTTTTAGATTCTTTAGTTCTTTAGTTCTCTCGTTTGCCATTTCTTGATTGTTCCAAAACCCCTCCGATTGCATTTCGGTTTCAATTTCACGGACTCTATTTTCTTTTTCAGCAATTTTCAGAGTTGATTTCAACTCGGCAATTTTCTTTTCCAAATCCATAATCATATTTTATCACATTTGACACTCATTTCCTTGAAAATGAAAAAATCCCCAATGACAGATCATCGAGGATTTTTTCTATGCTACAGGACAAAGATAAATCTTTGAACCCTATAAGCCAAAATATAATTAAGAATGTAGAATTATGAATTAAGAATAAAAATCCCACATCTCTTTGATTGCCAACCACCTATTATTTGCCGTTTTGCT
>JAPLVH010000009.1 GCA_026397205.1 Candidatus Berkelbacteria bacterium
CCAAAGTTTAAACTTATCAATCCTTGCAATTGGCTTTGCCTTTAAGTAATATTGGTATTGGTACATTTGGGTTCCTTTCTAGACCCCAGTGTACCATTTTTTATTGGCCAACTGTCCAAGAGGTTAATCATCATCTCCATTTGTCCCATCAGTAATTTTCTGATGGGACAAAAAAATCATCAAACAAATTTTCCTAGAACTATTGATTATCAACTTTCGACAGGATCCTTCGACGGAGTTTACCCCGATTTTATCATCGGGGCTCAGGATGACGCCTTGCGTCATTTCTTTCGTCTAAACTTTCCCAAAATTCCAAAAACTTTATCAAAGCGGCCACCGGTTTTTTGATTTTTTTCAATCTCTTTTTTGTGCCGATCGCGAAGTTGGCGATCAGTGGCGGAAAACGCTCGGACGAAGGCCTTCATAACATTATTTTTCTTTTCTTCGACATGAAGTGAATAGTGTTCGGATGTGATGTCAATTTTTACTGTCTGGGTGCTGTTTTTTTCTGATCCAGCATCGTCAATCAACTGGACATCAACTTTCACCGGCGATTCGTTTTTCAGATATTTTTTCAACTTGGTTAAATTTTTTTCGATCTGCCCCTTCTGGCGGGCGGTGATGATAACGCCGGTTGTCCTAATGTTGATTTGCACTTTGGCCTCCTATTTTTTTTAGTTGATATTCTAACGCGGATCTTTTACACGGATTTTCACGGATTTCATTTTATCCAAGTTTATCCGTGTGACAGATCAGTGTACGAATCTCCAATTTATTTCTTTTTTATCTCTTTGAAATTCAGCCACTTGTGTAGAACTTCAGGGATTTTGATGCTACCGTTTTTTTCCTGACCATTTTCCATAATCGCAATCAGCATTCGGCCGATGGCGATTGCCGTGCCGTTCAAGGTATGAAGAACGGCGACTTTGCCTTTTTTATCGCGATAGCGAATGTTCAAGCGTCTGGCTTGAAAGTCAGTGCAGTTCGAACAGGAGTGGGTTTCGCGGTAATTATTTTCCCCCGGCAGCCAAATTTCAACATCATATTTTTTCGCCGCCGGTGCTCCCAAATCGCCGGCGCAGATATTGACGATTTGAAACGGCAAACCCAACCCCTTGACGATTTTTTCTTCAAGTGACACCAAATATTCATGTTCTTTTTTTGAATCCTCCGGCTTGGTATAGGAAAACATTTCAACTTTATCAAATTGATGGGCGCGAAGAATTCCCCGAACATCTTTGCCGTGGCTTCCGGCTTCACGACGGAAACAGCTGGAAAATCCGACATAGCGCAGCGGCAAAACACCGACATCCAAAATCTCGTTCATGTGATAGCCAGCGAGTGGTTGTTCGGCGGTGCCGGCGAGATAAGTGTCATCCTGCGTCCGATAAATTTCCTCCTCGCCGCCGGGGATGTAACCGGCGCCCTCCATCGTCGCCCGATTGAGCAAAATTGGCGGGATCATGGCGACAAATCCCTCGGCGGTCAAAATTTCCAAAGCGTATTGGATCAGAGCAAATTCAATTTGCACCAGTTGATTTTTCAAAAAATAAAATCTGGAGCCGGCAATTTTCCCGGCGCGTTCGATATCAATTAAATCCAATTTTTCACCTAACTCGACATGATCCAAAGGTTTAAAAGAAAACTTTGTTGGCTCGCCGTTTTTTTGGTTGACGGTATTATCTTTGTCTGAGTCGCCGTCCAAAACATCGTCGGCTGGCGGATTTGGAACTTTTAGCATCACCTCGACGAATTCTTTTTGTGCCTGTTCGGCCTCCGGACGCAACCCCTTGACTTTTTCCGACCATAAACTGGCCTCATTTATGGCGTCAATTTTTTGCTGGCCGTGAAGCGTGGCGATATCCTTTGAATGAATATTTAATTCTGATTGCGCCCGCTCAAGTTCGGACAAAACTCGGCGACGGTTGCGGTCAATCAAAATTACCTCGTCGATCAATTTCGGATCGGCGCCTTTTCGGGCAATCGCCTTTTTAATAACTTCCGGATTGTTTCGAATTTGTTCGATGTCAAGCATGGTCACTCCGTTCAAAATCAAAAATTAAAAATCAAAGATCAAAATGTTGGTAACCACTCCCTGCCCGCCAGTGCCTGGCGATGGCAGGCAGGCGTGGCTGGATTTTTTATTCTTTAACTCTTTTTTATATGTCATTTTGATTTTTGATATTTGCATTTTGATTTATTTTTCCTTCATAAACGGAAAAAGCAAAATTTCTCTCAAAGTTTTGGCACCGCAAAGAAGCATGACAAAACGATCAACGCCCATTCCCCAGCCGGCGCACGGTGGCATGCCATATTCCAAAGCTTTGATGAAGTCGGCGTCAAATTCATGAGCTTCGCCGTCGCCACTTTGCTTCATTTTTTCTTGTTCCTTAAATCTTTCATCCTGATCTGTCGGGTCATTAACTTCTGAAAACGCTTTAATCAATTCCAATCCGCCCATAATTAGCTGGAACGAATCGACGACTTTCGAATCGTCAGCATTTTTCTTTGCCAATGGCAAAAGATCAGTCGGATGATTAGTTACAAATGTCGGATTGACGGTTTTTTTCACCGCTGCTTTAAATGATTCTTCAGTATTTTTACCATCGGTAAATTTATCAAATGTCACCTTTGGTATTCCTTGACTGAAGTCGACGATTTGACCATTAATTTCAATTTCGCTTTTACCAAAAACATGTTTGACAACATCGCGAAGCAAATCCTGTGTCAAATCCATCAGCTTTTCGTAATCGGCGTAGGCCCAGTAAAATTCCAGATTCGTAAATTCCGGATTGTGAGTGGCGTCAACACCTTCGTTACGAAAACAGCGGGCGAATTCAAAAACCTTTTCAAAACCACCGACGATAAGTCGTTTCAGATATAATTCCGGCGCAATTCGCAGATATACATCGCGGTCATAAGCGTTATAGTGAGTCGAAAACGGTTTGGCAATTGCGCCGCCGGCGATCGGTTGCAAGGTTGGCGTGTCTACTTCCATGAAACCATTTTTGGCTAAGAAATTCCTTAGAGTGGCGATAATTTTCGAGCGTTTGTAAAAAAGCTCTTTGACCTCGGGATTGACGATAAGGTCAACATATCTTTCGCGATATCGGGTTTCGACATCGGTTAGTCCGTGCCACTTTTCCGGTAGCGGTCGAAGTGATTTCGTCAGCATTTTGAATTTACTGACTTCAATTGTCAGTTCGCCGGCTTTGGTGATGAAAAGCTTGCCGACAACTTCGATAAAATCGCCGATGTCGAAAAATTCGAGCCGGGAAAAATCGGCGCCCAAATTGTCGGATTTGAAGAAAAGTTGAATTTTGTCGCTCTCATCAACCAAATCGGCGAAAATAATTGCGCCATGTCCGCGAAGCGCCGTTAGTCGTCCAGCTAGAGTTAAATCTTCCATGCCGGCGATAAATTCTTTCGACGCCGCCAAAACTTTATCAATCGTGTAATTTCGATCTGAAACCGCCGGATAAACGGGAACGCCAAAATCAATCAGCTTCTGTCGCTTGTCTTTTCTGACTTTGATTAATTCTTCTTCGGTTTTGCCCGCCATGGTTTTTGTCTTATTGTTCGAGCGTCTAAGCGAGAACTACTTTTATGGTAGCAAAAAACATTGGAAAATAAAATCGTTGACAAATTTTTAATAATGTGATATGATGATTTTGCAAATATGGAGATAGGAGGTTAGCACCATGTCTTATATGAGTGAGAAAGATGAAGACACGGTTTTCAACTCTTTGTCGCCATCCCAGAAGCGACAATACTTTGAGAACCTCCGCGGAAACGGCGTAAATGTGAATCGAGCACTTGATTCCGTCGTCGGCCCCGTCTGGTTCGACCGAGATGGTGACCCGAAAGGCGGTCTGCACCGCCATGATGACAAACGGTAATTCTAGCTGTGCCACCAATCCGAAACTTGGGTTGGTGGTTTTTTTTAATGCCGAATTTCGTAACGGGGTTTCCCAAAGGGAATCCGATCGGGGGCGGAATCTTTGGCGGAAAAAACCGAAGCCGGGTGGACGAAACCAACTCCAAACTGGTCGTCAATTTTATCCATTGCCTCGGAAATTTGTCTGGACTTTTCAATATCTTTAAAAATTGAGAGTTGAATTTCGTGCGACGATGACAAATTAAATGCCGAAACTGAAACATAACTCGGAGTCAGCGGTCGGGCGTTGTCATTGCGAGAGCCGATATTTTTTTCGGCTCGCGGCAATCTTTTGAAATCCAGATTGCTTCGTTCCTCGCAATGACAGCCGGAACACCAACGACAGTTTTTCAAAATTTCAAAAACATGATCAATAAAACTTTTAGTGTCGGAAAATGGCGGAACTTTTTTCGATTGATGAAATCCACTGGCGTCGTGAAAGGAAACCGAAACCGAAATGCCAGCGGCAAGAAATTTTCCGGCTCTAAGTCGGCTGGCGGCTTTGTAAATTAATTTTCGGATTACCGCTTCGGCGCCGGCACGATTACGAAATTCCGGCGCCAAAACGTGGGAATGGCCGACGGTTTTTGTCGGCGACTGAACATTATCAACTTCAAATCCGCGCAAACGATAAAACCAAAGCCGGCCGGCATGGCCGAGAATTTGCCGCAGGCGGGGAATGTCGGCTTGAAAAAAATCGAGTGGCGAATTGATCCCGAAACTTCCCAGCCGAAATTCTAGCTGATGGTTGATGCCGGTCAGGTCGGTCAATTTCAAATCAGCATAAAATTTTTCAAGTCCTGATAATTTTACGATAGTTAATCCGTCCGGTTTTTTTCGCTCGCCGGCCATTTTCGCCAAAAAACGGCTTGGCCCAATGCCAACAGACGAAGTCAGAAAATCGCCGACATTTTCGCGAATTTTGTCTTTAATATCAGCCCCAAGTTTCATCGCCGTGGCAAAATTTTGCTCCCGTGGCGTCAGATGAATTATAAATTCATCGATCGAAAGCGGTTGAAAATAGGGCGAAAAACTTTCGATTACCTTTTTAATCTCTTTGTGGTAAATCAAATAAAGCGCCGGTCGCGATTCGATGATTTTGATTTTTGGATAGATTTTTTTTGCCTCGCGAACCAGAGAGCCGGTTTTAATTCCGGCCAATTTCGCCTCTCTTGACGCCGCGATAATACAACCGCTGCCGCCGATATACGGCGCAACGCCAACAGGAACTCCGCGCAATTTCGGCTGGACTTGCTGTTCAACCGAAGCAAAAAAGGAGTTCATATCGAGAAATAAAGTTTGAAAATCAATCGGGGAATTGAGCATAAAAAGAATTAAGAATTAAGAATGCAGAATTAAGAATTATGGAAAGGGAATTTTTTTGAAGCAATTCTCAATTCTAAATTAGATTCTAAATTCTGAGATCTTAATTCTTATTTTATCATAATTCTAGAACAAACCCCGAACAGATGCAAATTTTTTCGCTGGAATAATTTTTCCGAAAAAACTTGACAACAAAAAAGTAAATATGATAATCTAAAAGTAGAATCTTGAGCCAAGGAGGTAACTTCCATGCTCATGCGCACCTGCGGTTCCTCTTCCACCTGATTGGCGAAGATAGGCTGATGTTCGGCCTGTCAATCAAGGAGAATAGGACACCGCCCGCAGGACAACCGCCAGCCCCCACTGCGGTGGGGCTGGCAAAAAACAACTGGAACTTCGGTTCCGTTTGCAGTCATGAAGGAGCAAGTCGTTTGCTCCTTTTCCCTTTGCCAAAAACTTTAATTCTACACAAGTTTCTGCTAGAATCTGAATGAATTTCTAATTATTCCAATTAACCTAATTGACCTAAAAAATCCCAATAAACTAATTTCCCAATTGGGGCATTCGGATTTGGTGCTTTTTTAGAATAATTAGTATAATTAGAGCAATTAGAATAATTTATTTTCATGAAGCAATTCATTGACAAATATCAAATTCAAATTGGAATTGGTCTGATTGTCGTGGCGCTTGCCGGTGGTGTTTTTTTGATGGTGAAAAAGTCAAATGCCGAATCGTCAAGCCAAAATCAAAATAATGATATTGTCGCCAGCCGTGACAAGCAGATTTCCGATCTGCAAAATCAAATCGCAACTTTGCAAAAGGAAAACCAAAGTTTAAAAAACTCTGTCACAACAGCCGACACTACCGGTTCATCGTCAAGTCCAAATTCTGTCGCCACCTCAACACCGACGGGAAAAATTAACATCAACACGGCGACCGCCAGTCAACTTGATGCGCTTCCGGGGATTGGTCCAACTTACGCCGCACGAATCGTTGACTATCGCAATCAGCACGGCGCTTTCAAATCAATTTCCGAAATTCAAAATGTCAAAGGCATCGGACCAAAAACATATGACAAGTTTAAGGATCAAATTACAATATAATGCAAAAATCAAAAGTCAAAAATCAAAATGACAGATCAAAAATTTAAAAAATATTAAAACTTTTTTCATTTTACTTTATCATTTTACATTTTGATCTTTGATGTTTAATATTGCTTTCCTGCCCGAGTGGTGAAATTGGTATACACGTATGCCTTAGGAGCATATGCCATAAAAAGCGTGTCGGTTCGAGTCCGACCTCGGGCACCAGATCGGAAATGTCAAATTTTGGGAGTTTGCGCCGCCTCTGGCGGCGACTAAATTGTAGGGAATTTTTGCTTCAAAATGCCACTTTCGATTCTGTAAATAATGGTTCGAGCCGATATTTTTGAGAAATGTTAGAATTTCCGAATGATCTTCGGACTTTTTTAATTTCTCTGCTTTGGCAAGCGATAAAACGAATTCCCTCGCTGGTTCGAGCCAAGACAAACCATTCTGTTCAAAATCTTTGATTTGCTCGCTTATCTCCATTTTTTCGTTAATCAATTTTTGTTTTCGAAGGGTATATTCTTCGGTGGTGATAATTTCATTCAAATAAACATCAAGCAACTTTTCAAGTTGTTTCGTAATTTCCTCAAGTTTTACTTTAAGATTTTGAACAGTAATTTTTGATTGTTCCTTTGCTAGTATTTCTTCTTTTTCCAGCTCAAACAAAACTTTTTCGGTGTCTAGGCTCGACAAAGAAACTTTTTGCAGGAAGTTTTGCATTTGATCCACAAGCGATTCTTCTCGCAAATAATGCTTTTCTTGGCAAAGTCCTTTCTTTTTTGTACAGCGATAATAGTTGTGTCCTTTTTGTCTTTCGCCAGTAATTGAGCAACCGCAACTTTTGCATTTCATTAGGCCAAGAAAAGCAAAATGGTGTTTTCTAACTTCTTGAACCTTTCCCCGTTTACTTAAAACTTCTTGGCATTTATCAAAAAGTTTCTTTGAAATTATCGGTTTATGTTTTCCTTCGTGAATTTCGCCGTTAAACTTCATCAGCCCGATGTAGAAAATATTTTGTAGAATTTTGTGGATTGCTCCAACCCTCAATTCTTTTTCGTTATTGCTTTTCAACTTATTTTCTTTGCACCAATTTGCGAGAGAATAGAGGGTTTGATCGCCCTTGGCGTAAAGTTCAAAAAGTTTTCTTACTTTCGGTGTTTTCTTTTCGTCGACATCAATCGCTCTAGTTTTTGGATTATTAAGATAGCCAACCGGCGCCCAGCCGGGCCAAACACCATTTCGTATTTTTTGTCTAAGTCCTCGCTTTACATTCTCTCGCAAATTATCGACAAAATATTTTGATTGGCCAAAAGCGATATTGAGCATAAAAAGTCCTTGTGGAGTTGGCTCAAACCAGAACGAAGGAAAACGAAGTGATTTAATAAAGCCACAATCAACCATATGGATAATCTTCCCACCATCAACCGAGTTTCTGGCTAAACGATCAGGATGCCAACTCAAAATCCCTTCCGCTTTTCCTTTCTCGATAAATTCTAACATTTCAGCGAACTTCGTTCGCCCAGGTTCTTTGGCAGTTTTGGCTTCGCAAAGCGAAGCGACAATTTCAAGTTTTTCTTTGGCGGCAAATTCTTTTAATTCAGTAATTTGGGCTTCAATGCTCAACACCTGACGATCGTCTTCCTCGGTACTTTTGCGAGCGTAAATCACATAACGCATAATTTCCTCCTTAATTATTTATAAAAATTTTCTTTTACAAATTCAGAATCGAAAGTGGCATTTTGAAGCAAAAATTCCCTACAATTTAGTCGCCGCCAGAGGCGGCGCAAACTCCCAAAATTTGACAAAAAATGGCTCGAAAATTCCCGACTGAATTCTGAACTTTCAAAACTGCCAAAGAACCTGTTTCAAAAATATCGGCTCGAATCATTTTTTTATTAAAAGAAAATTTTTATAATTTCACTTGACTACTACTACTACTACTACAATTAAACTATAAGAAGTAATAAATTAATGGGGGAGGAAATTAAGATGGAAGATCAAACAACCAAGGGTGGTTTATCCACTGGTGCAGTTGCCGGAATTGCGCTTATTGTCGCGATCGTTTTTGGTGGTGGTGCTTATGCGTATGTCAACAGCAAAGCCACAAAAGACAAAGAAGCTCTAAACGCCCAAATTACTGAATTGCAAAGTCAAGTCTCAAGTGCAACGACTGCGACCACAGTACCAACTACTTCAACGAGTGCGACGGCTGCAGCAAAAACTTATTCAAATAGCACGTTCGGTTTTTCATTTGTTTACCCAACCGGAGCTACTGTAAAAGAATTAGCGACAGCCTTGGTTAATGATAAGGGTGGTAGCAAGGTGGTGAGTGTCACTACTTCAGATTTTACTGCTGAGATTTACGTTGCTAAATTAAATGCGTCAGGTGCAAATGGTGGAAGCAATGTTATCGGTCTTTATAGAAGCGACAAGCTATCTGATTCTGGGCAGGTTAGCAAGACAACATCGCTTGTGGCAAAAAACTTTTCTTTTTCATTGCTCGATGTAAGTGCAGATCCGAGTTATGTAAGCGCATTTGCTAACCTAGGGAATACATTGGCAGATGTTACATTTACTTCAATTACTGGCAAGGGAATAAAGGGAGTCGATGGGACGGCCTATAAACAATCAGATCTTCCTCAATCGGCCACAGATTTTCTTTCATCGTTCAGCAAACTGTAATACATCAAGAATTTGCCGCCAAAGAACTAATCTGATAAGATTTTACGAGCGAGGGAAACCTCGCTCGTAAGGTTTGAAATTGTCAAAGTTCAGAATTCAGTCGGGAATTTTCGAGCCATTTTTTGTCAAATTTTTCGGGTCAAAATGCGTTCGAACTATCCTAATTATCCTGCACCAATATAATTATGGGTGTGTGGGTTCTCCGACGCTACGATCGGAGTCCCGACATCTGCAAAAACGGATCGTCGGGGCAACTCCTTTCCTCGGTACCATTCGACTCTCATTCGATAAACTCATGATCGCTCATGGTCTTTGACCAAAATCAAGAATATGAATTTTCTGCAGCAATTTGTCGACGCTAGACGGACATTCCAATATGATTACATTTATATTGATGCGTTTTTTCTGTTGATTTGGATAATTATTTTACTTCGAAACAAAAAGCATTCAGCGCTAATTTTTGGTGCGATCATTGCGCCAATTATCTATTTTATTGATGCAGTAATCTGGTGGAACAAATCGGCTGGGCCGGAATTTTCGGCGGGAACTTTTATTAGGGAATATTGGATTGGCGGAATTCAAATATCACATCATCTAGGAAATTTTTTCTGGTTGAAATTTGGTGCCGATTTTATGATGACAATTTCCTATTCTCTTTTTTCTTTCTCTTGGATTTGGATAATGTTTGAAAATATCCGAAAAAAACCGATCGGCTGGAAAGAAATCTGGAAATTTTCAACAATTTATTTCAGCTTTTGGATATTAATTCCACTATTGTCGATTTTGTTACCAATAAATAATATGGTAGTTGAAGCGGTTAGACACATGCAGGCGCAAATCCCGTTTATGATTGCGGATGTGGTTGGGGGATATTTGATTCTATTAATTGTCTACCGAAAAGAACTTGCGACGGTTGGAAAAGTGTTTTTGATCGGGGTTGCCGCTTCGCTCATCATGGAGATTCCGCTCTATTTGTTTCAAATTCGGCCGATAGGAATTAAGTTTCTCTTTTTTGAGGCACTATTTTTGTTGAATCAGGGAGTTCCATATCTTTTCTTGGTTTATGATAAATTGTTAATGAAAAATAAACAACACAATGGACAGCGAAAATAAAATTGCCATATTTCGCGGGCAGGAAATTCGTCGAACTTTGTATAAAAACGAATGGTGGTTTGCAATTGTTGACATTGTGAAAGTTCTGACAAATTCGGTTCAGCCAGATGGATATATTAAAGATATGCGTCGTCGTGATCCGGAATTATCGAAAGGGTGGGGGCAAATTGCCACCCCCCTTAAAATACATACTCAAGGCGGTTTGCAAGATTTGAATTGTGCCAATACCGAGGGAATACTTCGGATTATTCAATCAGTTCCATCACCCAAAGCTGAACCATTGAAGCGTTGGTTGGTAAAAGTATTAAATTTATTTTGTCATTGCGAGCCATCCGCCATTGGCGGAGGCGTGGCAATCTTTGCTTAAAATGAATTCCAAACAATGCTACATTTATTTGATGACTAATTTTACGAATACTGTGATTTATACCGGCGTAACAAATGATTTGATTCGAAGGGTTTGTGAACATAAAAATAAATTGGTTGAGGGATTTACTAAAAAATACAACGTGACAAAATTAGTTTATTTTGAATGTTGTGACGATCCGGAAATTGCAATTGCCAGAGAAAAACAAATTAAATCTGGATCGAGAAAAAATAAAATTGATTTGATTACAAGAGACAACCTCGAATTTAGAGATTTGTATCCAGAAATAATTTAAGATTGCTTCGTTCCTCGCAATGACCAAATAAAGACAAGAGTCAGCCGGTGTACCTTTTATTATTTACTATTAACTTGAAATTATGGAAGACAATAAATTAGATAGTAACGATGTTGATGAGTTTTCCGACGATTATTTTGAGCAGTTGGAAGAAAAACTAATAACTGAAGCCGAAAAATCAGATCAAAAAGAAATGCTTGTCTCCGGCAAAAGTGTTTTTGAAATTGATTTGTTGAAACGAAAGCGGGCAAAAAAGAAATAATTTAAGATCGTCATTGCGAGGAGGAACGACGTGGCAATCTGAGCCAAAGATTGCTTCACTTTGCTCGCAATGACTTTTTGATATAAATGACAAAATGAAAAGTCAACGAAAAATTATTTGTATAGTTGGGCCAACAGCCAGCGGAAAAACCGGCTGGGGAGTTGAAATTGCCAAAAAATTTAATGGTGAAATTGTCTCTGCCGATTCGCGGCAGGTTTATCGGAAATTAGATATTGGCACCGGCAAAGATCTCAAAGAATACGGTGAAATCAAATATCATCTAATTAATATTTGTGAGCCGGAGGAAAATTTCACTATGTTTGATTGGCTGACAGAGGCGAAAAAAATTGTCGAAGATATTTTTGCTCGGGGAAAAGTTCCGATTATTGTCGGAGGAACCGGGCTTTATGTTCAGGGACTTTGTGAGGGCTTTCAAATTCAAAAATCCCCACAGGGTCAGCTATCGCAAGAAAAGATTAAAAATCAAAATGATAAATCAAAAGTTAAAAATTATTCAAGGCAAGAACTGGATAAAATGTCGCTCGAAGAGTTGCAGCGGATTTGCTTACAGCTTACAGCTTACGACTTACAACTTGACAAAAACAATCCTCGTCGCCTTATTCGTGCCATTGAACGGGCACAATCGGGCGAAATTGTGACGAAAGTTAAACCGGATTTTGAAGCGCTGCAAATCGGAGTTGAGCTTCCGCGCGACATACTATATAGTAGGATAGACAAGCGAGTTGAAAGTCGGTTTGATGACGGAATGCTTGAGGAAGTCGTCGGGCTGATAGATTCAGGCGTTGATCCAAAATGGCTGACATCTCTTGGGCTTGAATACGGGATCATTGGAAATTTTGTCATTGAAAATTCATTGCCCGCAGGGTCAGCTGAAGCTAGAAAAATTAAAAATTGCAAAATGGAAAATTCACCGGAGTTTTTGAAAATGAAACAGCAGCTAAAATTTGCGATCCACGCTTATGCTCGGCGTCAGCTGACTTGGTTTCGTCGCTTCCCGGAAATTGTCTGGCGCCGCGACTTCAAATCGGCGGAAAAAGAAATCAAGAAATTTTTGCTATAAATATTCTTTTTTGCTACTATTGGTCTATGAATAACATTATTGAATTAGCTAAAAAATGGGTGGGCTCCGACACGGCTTTTCAGCTCGACGAAAAATATTATTGCGCTACTCGGGATATTTTTCAATCACGGCTTGATTCGTTGGTGAATTTTCTTTTGAATAATTCCGAAATTCCAGAAAACGACATTTATATTTTGTCGGCCATTGCCGGGGAGATTGGCAACAATTCTTTTGACCACAATTTAGGGAATTGGCCGGATATTATCGGAATTTTTTTCGGTTTTGAAATTGACGGCAAAAAGCTGACAATCGTTTTAGCCGATCGTGGCCAAGGAATTTTGAAAACTTTGAAACGAGTTAAACCGGAATTGAAAAATGATGAGGATGCTTTGGCCACAGCTTTTAACGAGAAAATTTCCGGTCGTGCGCCGGAGTCTCGTGGCAACGGATTAAAATTTGTTAAAGAAAGTGTCAAGCAAACAAAAAGCCATTTGGTTTTTGTTTCCGGCTCCGCTAAAGCCGAACTAAATAACGAAATGGAAATTAGCGAGTCGGAAAAAATCAACGGCTGTCTGGCAATTATTTCTAACTGAAAATATTATGAAAATTGAATTGGTAAAATTTGGTGACATTTTAGTTTCTCGTCCGGCCGGCAGAGAAGCATTTTTGGTGATGTCGTCGCACTTGAAAGATGTTGACAAAAAAGAATCAACCGTAATAGATTTTGCCGGCATCAAGGTTTTAACTCCGTCTTGGGCCGACGAAGTGATTACAAAATTGGCGGAAAATTATCCTATTAAAGTCGAAAACACCAGCAACCCGAGTGTTCGCGAAACTCTAAAAACTCTTTCGCAGTATTCGGGGCTGAAAGTCAGTTAAAATTTTGGAGGAAATTATGCCGGAACAATGGCCAGAAAATCCAATTTATTCACCGGAGACAGAATACAAACCCAACCTGTTGAAATTATCTGATGAGGAAAAGTCCGCAATAAATGCGATTACTCTTGGAATCGAGGAAGTTGATGAATCAGTAAGGGAAATGGCTGTTTCTGATGTAATTCGAACTTTGGAAAATGGACACCCACTGAACAAGGTTATTGTCAGCAAGGAAGGCGAAGTTGCCGCTTATCTTGCATTTGAAGACTTTTTGCCACGCGAAGCATATATTAAATATTTTGGCACCAACGGACAACTTGGTCGTAATTTTTTTCGAGAAATTCCGGCATTTTTCGAATATGCAAAACAACACGGATATACAAAATTAAATTTTCATGGCTGGAATAAGCGTTTGAATCATATTTTAGAACGGCTCGGTTTCACGCGATTACGGACTGATAGCATGGGTGAATTTAGCGTTGATTTTTATGAAAAGATGTTGACTGCCGAAAAAACAGCCGAAGAAGTCGGCAGAGAACGCGAACATGCATTTGAACAAAAGTATTTAGCTAAAATTCGGAATGACTATGAACAGACGCTAAATACTTTTTCAGAGGAAATGCGGGCAGAAAAAGAGCAAACCATTGACGACGCGTTTCGATTTTTAAGTACTCGACTTCAAAATACTGATGGCTTTGATTTTAACCAGCGTGCAGAGGCAATTTTGAAACTCAAACTTGCTCGATATTTCCAGAATAATGAAGCAATCAATCTAAATACTATTTATGACGCGGTGATTGAAACTCCCAGATTTCTTCAATGCGATAAAGGCTCGCTTTTTCATCTGTTTGAAATTCACCAGCAAAAAACTTTGGAAAAAATCGCTGAAAATCGCAAAAAACGAGCTGAAATGGATGGCAAGGAAAGATTTAATCCGTATGAAGCACTCTTTACAACCAAATCGGGTCATTATTATCTTGCTCGATTATTGAATATGCCACACTTGGAGGAGGAATCAAATTATATGAACCATTGTGTTGGAACCAGTGATTCTTATGTCAACCAAATGAAAAGAGGTGATATTGAAATTTTGTCATTTCGAACTGTCCCGCCTGTAAATTCAGAACACGGCATTTCAAATATGAAAGTTGATGTTCCAATAATTACGATTGAATATAATTTAAGAACTAAAACTATCGAACAGATGAAAAAATACGATGATGGGTATTTGCAACCGAGCGATCCGTATTACGATGACGTTGTTGATGCTCTTGAAAAAATGCGATCGACTGAAACTGATACCGGCGACTTGCGTGACTTTAAAAAAATTTCTGATAGTGAACTTTCTGCGATTCCTGTTCCCGAATACTGTGTTTTAACTAAAAACGGTGAAGCTGATTTTAGAGATTTTGATCCTGAAAGTGGGGAATTTATTCTGAAAATTGGAGAGATGCCGATTTTGCCTGAAACACCGAAAACTGATGTTGCCAAAATAGTTCGAATCATGGAGGGAATTAAAGTTGGAGAAGATCAAATTGCGCTAAATCAAGAAGAAATTTTGAAAACCACCAAATTATATATCGGACCGTTGTTTCCAGAGATTTTTCAAAAATATCCAAACATTGATAATATTTTCACTTCATTCCCTGAAGGTAAAATTCGTCGCGCTGAAGATGGAATCGGTGGAAAATCCAAAGACACATTAAAACAGGAACTTAAGGAAAAGAAAATTAATATCGGCAGTTTCGCCGAAGATATGATCGAAAGCCAAGAATTTACAACGCAGGAAAACAGAGAACAAATTACAACGATTCGCTTAAAAGTCAGAGATCTCGGTTTTTCGAACGGTGCAACAACGGAGGAAATTTACAACAAAGCCACTGAATTCGGTCTTGAACTTTGCCCGGCCGAACTTGCATTGCATCGGCGTTTAGCAGACGAAAACCAAGCGATGAATGATTGGTATGTCGTTGCAATGAAACCAATTTCGGGCCGTGACGGCGGGCCGGATGTCTTCAACCTGAATCGCAACTCTGACGGTTTGTGGCTGGACAACCACTGGGCGAATTCGACGAATCCTTGGGATTCCGGCCGCGGCTTTTTGTTCCGCCTCCGCAAGGATTCTTAAAAATTTAGAACTTTTGACCCTTTGAATCTTTGGTGCTTTGACACTTTCCGAAATTTTTTGCTACACTTTAAACAGATTGGTTGTTCAAGCGGTCAAGGCTTCTTGAAACCCTTCTGGCAGATATAGGTTGAGATTGTCGGTGGCTAAGGCTTCCAGCAGAGGACTTGTATCTTGTCACGAAAAAATAGAGAAACTTGGTCCGATATATTAGGGATTTTTGATCCCAAATTAGATACAGCACAGCGATTTCTTTGATCTCGTTGGCAGTGGCATAGATGATAAATCGGACATAACAGACCGTAACGGCAAGCCGAATGTCTTCAACCTGAATCGCAACTCTGACGGTTTGTGGCTGAACAACAACTGGGCGAATTCGACGAATCATTGGAATTCCGGCAACAGCTTTTTGTTCCGCCTCCGAAAGTATTTCTTTTCCGTGCCTCGACAAGCTCGGCATAAACCGGCTATAAGGTGCGGTTTTTCTTTTCCGGATTATCAAAATTTCTCCGCCAACCGCCGAACATTTTTCCGACCTCGTCGAGTTTTTTCGCTAGCTCTTCAAATTTATTATTCGGAATAATTTTTCCTTCCCAAGCAATAGAGATCAGAAATTTCAAAGTATCCAAAATTAAAATACAATCGCAAATTTTCCCGACTTTCTTCTCCTTCGGGCTAAAATATGTGATATAGGTTTCTTCCAAGAGATCAAGGAATTTGTTTTCAATTCTAGCGCCGATTGTCTGGCGGGAGGTTTTCGGAATATGGGGCAAAAAATCGATCCAAATCAAATAACCCTCTTTGAGCCGACAAAGGATCGAGGGCTGATTCGAGAGAGAGAGAGAGAGAGAGTAAATGGCTTCGCCATAACTTTAATGATATCATTTCTTTCGAAAATTTGCTCGCTTCTTGGCGGGAATTTTTGCCCGGGAAACGAAAAAGAAAAGATGTCGCCGAGTTTTCGCTGTATTTGTCAGATAACCTTTGGCAACTTCACAATGATTTGAAAAACAAAACTTATCGTCATGGCGGGTATCAATCATTTAAAATTTGCGACCCAAAACCGCGAGAAATTCATAAAGCCAGTGTTTGTGATCGGCTTGTTCATCACGCGGTTTGCCGAATTTTGTTTCCCTTTTTCGACCGAAAATTTGTTTTCAATTCCTTTTCTTGCCGGAAAGGGAAGGGCACGCATTTGGCGATGGATCGATTTCGAAGTTATGCCGGGAAAGTTTCGAAAAACAACACAAGAGCTTGTTGGGTTTTGAAATGTGACATTCGAAAATTTTTTGCCAATATCGATCATAAAATTTTGCTGGAAATTTTGGCGCAGCAGGTCAAAGACCAAGAAATTCTTTGGCTTCTGTCGGAAATTATTGAAAGTTTTAATTCAAAAGACAAAGTCGGTGTTGGATTGCCGCTGGGAAATTTAACCAGCCAGCTTTTGATCAATGTTTATATGAACGAGTTCGATCAGTTTGTTTTGCGCGAGCTGAAAGCAAAATATTATATTCGTTACGCCGATGATTTTCTGGCTTTATCGTCTGATCGAACGAAACTTGAAATGTTTTTACCAAAAATTGCCGAATTTTTGACATCAAAATTGAAACTGGAATTAAATTTGAAAAAAGTTGAAATTAAAACTTTTGCTTCCGGAGTTGACTTTCTTGGTTGGGTTCACTTTCCGGATCATCGAGTTCTGCGACGGTTGACAAAACGGAGAATGTTGGCGCAAGTATCAAATATCTCATTAAAAGAAATTCTCAAAAGATATTCAGGGTTGCTTTGCCACGGAAATACTTGGAAAATTAAATCTGCTATAATCAAAATAAATAGCTCAATTTAGTGGGGGAATTTTAATGAAAATTGCCAAGGTTAAAAGTTGTGCGGTTTTTGGGCTTGATGCTTTTCCGGTTGAAGTTGAGGTTGATATCGGCCGCGGTTTGCCGTCGTTCTCAATCGTCGGACTTCCGGATAAAGCAATTGACGAGTCGAAAGATCGCGTCAGATCGGCGATAAAAAATTCCGGTTTGGAATTTCCTGACAAGCGACTGACGGTTAATTTGGCGCCGGCCGACATCAAAAAAGAAGGTCCGACTTACGATCTACCGATTGCGGTTTCAATTCTGCTTGCCGGTGAACAAATCCACGCCGGAGCAATAAACAAAAGTGATATTTTTATCGGCGAGCTTTCACTTTCCGGCGAACTTCGGGCGGTGGCTGGAATTTTACCGATGATTATGGCAGCCAAAGAGTGGGGAGCGGGAAAGGTTTTTATTCCGGCGGAAAATTCAGCCGAGGCAGAACTTATCAAAGATTTAAAAATTTATCCGATAAAATCGCTCCAGCAGCTGATTGAATATTTTCGTGGTGAGATAAAAATCAAAAGCATCGAAGGTCGTGGTGCTAAGCTCGACGACGATCTTGAAAGTGATTTTGATTTTGCTTTCGTTGCCGGCCAAGAGAACGCCAAGCGGGCGCTGGAAATCGCCGCCGCCGGATCGCATAATATCCTCCTGTCCGGTCCGCCCGGTTCGGGCAAAACTTTGCTCGCCAGAAGTATGCCGACAATTATGCCGGCGATGGACGAGGATGAAATTTTGGAGGCGTCAAAAATTTACTCGATTGCCGGACTTTTGCACCGCAGTGGATCGGGATTAATATCCTCGCGACCGTTTCGGGCGCCGCATCATACAACTTCATCGGTGGCGATGGTTGGCGGCGGAACTTGGCCACGGCCGGGCGAAATTTCTTTGTCGCATCGCGGTGTTCTTTTTCTCGACGAATTTCCGGAATTTCCCCGCAGTGTTTTGGAAGCGCTTCGCCAGCCACTTGAAGATGGGCAAATCACCGTTTCTCGGGCGCAAGGATCAATTTCTTTTCCGGCACAATTTGTTTTAGTTGCCGCTCAAAATCCCTGTCCGTGCGGATATCTCGGCTCGGATTACAAAGAGTGCATTTGCACACCGACTCAAGTTTCGAAATATCAAAAAAGAATCTCCGGACCGCTAATTGATCGGATAGATTTGTATGTTGAGGTGCCGCGAGTGAAAATTGAAAAGCTTTCCGCTGAAAATTTGGCCGAATCGAGTAAAGCAGTTCGCAGTCGGATAACGGTGGCAAAAAAAATCCAATCAAAAAGATTTACCGGGACAAAAATCAAATCAAACGCCGAAATGAAAAGTAATGATGTCAAAAAATTCTGTCAAATTGACGAGCAAACGAAAAAGTTTTTGAACCTGGCGGTTGAGCGGCTGGGGATGTCGGCGCGGGCATATCACCGAGTTTTGCGTTTGGCACGAACAATCGCTGATCTAAATGGTGACGAAAAAATCGCCACCGGACATGTATCCGAGGCGATTCAATACCGACCGAATGAGAGAAAGTAAAATCCAATTATTCTAATTAACCTAATTACTCTAATTATTCTAAACAAATCCCAAATTCCAAATCCCAATTGGTACATTGGAGCTTGGTCATTTTTTAGGTCAATTAGTATAATTAGAACAATTAAAATAATTGATTTAGCTGGTTTGGATATGGGCAATTTTGAATAGCCAGTCAGCGAAGTGGTTGATAATGCCGGTTTTTAATTGCAAGAATTTCGCTGTTGTCAGAAGAATTGCCAAAATCACAATCGTCAAAATTATTATTTTGACATCGCGGGAAATAAAACGTTGCGATTTTTCGTCGATGATTGAATCGGATTCTTCGACAGTTGTCGGAACTTTTGCCGTCAGATCAAATTTTTCCGCTTGATTTTCGTCAGCAACTTTTTCCGCAACAACTTCCACTGCCGACGATGAAAAATTACTCACTCGTTTTTGAATCTTTTGTTTCTTTTTTTTGTTCTTGTTCTTTTTGCTCATAATTTTATATTAAATTGGAGCGGGAAACGGGACTTGAACCCGCGACCTCATCCTTGGCAAGGACGCGCTCTACCCCTGAGCTACTCCCGCAAAATGTGTGGAGGCCTCGGCCGGAATTGAACCGGCGTGCGCGGTTTTGCAGACCGCTGCGTAACCACTCCGCCACGAGGCCGAGGAAACAATCTCTTAGTTTATACTAGCGCAAATTTTTTTATTTGTAAATGGATAATTATTTTGTGGATAAAAAACCAGCGTCCAAAAACGCTGGTGAGTTTTGTTAATCATTAGGAGCTCTCAACATCTCTGCGAAAGCCAGCCCTGATTTGTGCAATTCTTCTTTCCGATATTGTTCGGCTTTATTGTCGTAAATGTCAGCCATTTCAAGTGCATCATTCGGATGGCGTCTGACAATTCTCCAACCAGCAGCTTTCAGATCTTCGCGGCCCAGGATTCCTTCCAGCCATTCTACAACTTCATCAATTGTCATTGCAACAGTATCCGAAAGGATCATTCTGGCGCTGACAAAATGCAACACATAATCTGAAATTGCATGGCGATGACGAATTTCGATTTCAATCACTTTTTGACAAAGGTCAATTTCGGCTTCGCGATCAAACCCAAATTCTTCTTCAGCTCTGGCATTGAGATTTACACAAAAATAGAAGAAAAGGTTTTGCAAATTTTGCATAAGACTCATTGCTTTTCCAAAATCTTCCAAAATCATTTTGTGACATTCATCTTGGGGTTGATGATTTAGCAATTGGTTGATAGAATCCATGAGAATCTGCCAGCTAGAACGGAAGTTGGGATTCATCGTCGTCACCTCTTGTCTTCGGGGTTAGTTGGACATTCTAACAATAGTATATTCGAGAAAAATTGTCAACAAAAATTCTGGCATCTTTACAATTTCTTGCCGACTTGATATCATTTGATTATTGTATTTAAGCCGATGTAGCTCAGTGGTAGAGCAGTGGACTGAATTTTCGGTCCGTCGTTGAGTAATCAACGAATGAAAACCGGGTGAATTCGGGGAAACTCTTTTGAAAGAAATCAAAAGACAATCCCGAGCCAATCCTTCGCAGGGAAGTTACGGATTGCAAGCGCGCCAAGTTAAATATGGTCGTTTCCCGTGACTTTTGTGATGGCAGGTGTAGAGACTAGTAGGTGAGCCCCAACAATAATCCTGCAAATAGCGCCCGGCACCCCATGCCACAAAATGGCAGGGTGATGAGATAGTCCAACCAGAGGAAAATCCTCGTGTCGCCAGTTCGATTCTGGCCATCGGCACCAAGATAGTTTAAAGTTCAAAGTGAAAAGTGAAAAGTGAAAAGTTGCGGTAGCCACTCCGTGGCTGGATTTGTTTCTGTTAGTTTTGCTTTGAGTTTTAAGTTATCAAAATGTTTCAATCAACTCTACAAATTATTCAAATTGTTTTGGCGGTTTTGGTTATCGCCTCGATTTTGTTGCAACAACAGGGTTCAGGTCTCGGTAGCGCTTTTGGTGGTGGCGATGGAAATTTTTATCGCTCAAAACGCGGTTTGGAAAAAGTTCTATTTTATGCGACGATTGTTTTCATCGCTCTTTTCGTCGTTTCAATCGCGCTACCACTTTTCATCGCCTAACCCAAAGGTAATTATGTCCAACAATGGAAATTTTTGGGGGCGGGAAAAAAAACTAAAAACTAAAAGTGAAAAACGTAAAGCTAAGGAATTTTTTAATTCAACTTGGATTTCTTTGACGAATTTCTTTCGTTCGGTCGGCAAAAATTTAAAAACATTCTTTATTCGCATCAGCCGTTTGCCGAAAATTCTAAATCGCCGCGACAAAATCGCTTTAGTCATAATCGGAGTAATTCTTCTTGGGCTTCTGGGCTATAAATTCGATCGCGACTGGCTGTCGAAAACCAAGAAAGTTCCGGCGCTTGGCGGTAATTACACTGAAGTTCTCGTCGGCGAGGCGAAATATTTTAATCCAGTTCTGGCGAAATCCGACACTGACAAAACGATTGATAGTTTGATTTACTCCGGGCTGACAAAAATTGATGCAACCGGCCAAATCGCTCCCGACCTGGCAGAGAGCTGGACAATATCGCCGGATGGCAAAACTTACACTTTTCACTTGCGGTCGGATGCTGTTTGGCACGACGGAGTTCCCTTCACTTCGGCCGATGTCGCTGCGACAATCGCCGACATCAATGATTCAAATATCCAAAGTCCGTATTTTGGCGCCTGGCAGGATGTTGATCTTCAGACACCGGACGCCCAAACGGTCGTTTTCACTCTGAAAAATCCCTATGGCCCGTTTTTGTATAATACCTTGGTTGGGATTATTCCGGACCACTTGGATCCGGCGACAATTTCCAGCTCTCCGGTCGGCACCGGTCCGTATAAATTTTCCAAGGCGGTTTCCGGCAAAAATTCGACAATTTCCGAGGTTGACTTGCTAGTAAATGATGATTATTTCGGTCCAAAACCGCTAGCGTCGAAAGTCATCTTCCAAATTGCTGGCGATGAGAACCAAGCAAAAGATCTTTTTGGTTCGCGGTCAACAAACGCCGTTGCCGGCCTGGAAATCAAACAAAATAATGTTGCAAATTTTTCCTTTGCCACTTCGCGATCGTTTGGTTTGATATTTAATTTGAAGGACAACAGATTTAAGGATGTCGCCGTTCGAAAAAATATTTTGTCGGGCAATCCGCCAGCTGGCGGAACCAGCGGTTTTGAATTTTCGCTTCTGACTCTGGACAAACCGTTAGCGGTAGCACAAGCGCAGTCAATCCAAAATCAAATGGCGGCCTTCAGCATCAAAGTCAATATTGACAAAAAAACCGCCATTGACTACGAAAATTTGCTGGAAAAACGCCAGTTTCAAGCGATTCTTTACGGTTTTGACTTTGGTTATGATCGTGACCCGTATCCCTATTTCGATTCGTCGCAAATTGCTTTGCCGGGCGCCGACTTCTCCGGATTTGCCGACAAAAATGCCGACAAACTTTTGGAAGATGCCCGGATGACGACCGATCCGATCGCACGCAACCAAAAGTATGACCAATTTTTTCAAATTTTCAACGATCAAGCCGTTGGCGTAATTTATCCGAGCCAAACATTTCAAATGTCGGTGAAAAATAATGTTTACGGCGTTTTGGCACTCAAAGCTTTTGAGCCCTGGGATCATTTGGATAATTTCGCAAACTGGTATTTGGAGACAAAAAGAATAAAGCCATAGAAAATCAAAAATAAAATATCAAAAATCAAAATGATAGATCAAAAAGTTCAAAAGAATCCCAGCACGGAGTGCTGACAACAATTTTAATTTTTGCATTTTGATCTTTGATTTATCTTTTGGGCGAATGGTGAAATTGGTAGACACGCAGCGTTCAGAGCGCTGTGGCCGCAAGGTCATGGAGGTTCAAATCCTCTTTCGCCCACCAAAAAAATCGCAAAAAAGTTTTGCGGTTTTTTTGCTTTGTTGACAAAAGTTTTGTGGTTGTGATATATTGATTTTACAAATCCGATCCGACAGGAGGATGATTGGGATGCCGAACGGATACAATTAGGCGCTGTCGCCAATTCCCTCTCAAAATGATGGCTTAATATGTCAGTTTGGTAGTGATTAATTTCATCAAAAAGTCGACTAAAAGTATATAAA
>JAPLVH010000018.1 GCA_026397205.1 Candidatus Berkelbacteria bacterium
CCTTGCAATTGGCTTTGCCTTTAAGTAATATTGGTATTGGTACATTTGGGTTCCTTTCTAGACCCCAGTGTACCATTTTTTATTGGCCAACTGTCCAAGAGGTTAATCATCATCTCCAGAGTGAACCTCGTAAAAGAAAAGTTAGTTAATTTTGACTGGAGATATTCAATACGTATTGAATATCTCCAGTTTTGGTTTTTATTCTTGAATTTTAGGAAATATTTGGAAAAGGATTTGTGGGAGTGGAAAATTTGGGGTGGTGGTGAAAA
This sequence comes from Candidatus Berkelbacteria bacterium, assembly GCA_026397205.1. Lineage (GTDB taxonomy): Bacteria > Patescibacteriota > UBA1384 > XYA2-FULL-43-10 > CAINNR01 > JAPLVH01. The sequence continues at coordinate 270 of JAPLVH010000018.1, forward strand.
AATTGCCGACGAAATTTGACAAAATCCCCCCCCGAGATACGATGGAAAAGTACAAGTTGTAAGCAGGTAAGCTAGTAAGTCGTAAGCAAAAAATTAACTGATCGTTTTTTAATTAGTCGATGGTTATTTAATTAAATTGGGAGGAAAAATGGGAATTGAACAAAGTGGACCAAGTGAGGAAGATTTGCAAATTCGTCCCGGCGAACCGGAGGGAAGAATTACAGATGTTGATGAGGCACGTAAACGAGCCGTTAAATCTAATGAACTTCGCGATTCGGAGAAATATCTAAATGAAAGATCAATGTTCGAATTAGATTAAGCCATGGATCCTGACCGAAATATGAGGTTGGAACAAAGTGTTGATCGCGATGGAATTGAATGGTCAGGTAGGATAAGAAAACAAGCAGAAGAAAAAAGAAAACAAGTGCAAGAAGTTGAAGAAAATGGAATTAAATAATGTCTGTTAAAAAACCAGCGATTGAATCGCTGGTTTTTTTGTGGAAAATAAGTTGTAGATTTCTCCTTGGGTCGAAATGACTATTGGGTAGACAAAAGAGTTCTCGCTAAATCGCTCGAACGATAAAATCAAGATTGCCCGCAGGGTCACCTTCGGAAGACTTCGTTCCTCGCAATGCCCCCACTTCGTCAAAGGCTTCGCTGGGCGGGGCGATCATTCAATACAGCAATCAACAACTTTTTTCACAAGTGCTTTAAATTTCGACAGAGTTCCAGTTTGGGTGCGGTCAGAGTTGGATAATGCCTTTTCGGAAATTTGGGAAATGCCGGCAGTCGGAATTGCTTTCAAGTTCAGCGCCCAAAACAAAGAGTAGAGTTCGTAGGCTTTGGCAAAAAGTTCCTCGGACTCCTTTTTTTTGCCCCGGCCTAATTCTTTGGTGCCGACTTCCATCAGCCGCATTGATGTCGCCAAAAGATGTTTGGAAATACACCAGACCTCGCCCTCGGTTTTGCCGCCGACCAACTTCATCATCAAATTTTTGCGAATTTCCCGGACGCCGGCCAGAAGGTCGTAATATTTTTTGTCCTCGGTTTTTTCGGCGGTGAAAAAGAAATGTTCCTCGATTGAAACCAAATTCATCACTGCCAGCGACAAATCCTCGTCGGCCGAAAGATCGAGTTTGTGATCTTTTTTTAATTTGTCAAAATTGACTAGCAAGTCGGAAACATCGGTTGAGTTGATTTTTTTAGCCATAATTACTCCTTAAAAGAAAGTAAGAGTTAAGAATTCAGATCTCAGAATGTAATTTAGAATTGAGAATTTTCCAAATAGATTCCACTTCCATAATTCTTAATTCTGAGATCTCAACTCTTAATTGATGATAATGTTACTTTTTTGTAATAAGAAAAAAAATCCCGCTAGTTAAAATTAATGATACCACTGGAATTGCCACCTTCTCAAACGGAAAATGAGCATGGCCACCGTTTTTCTTTTTCAGCCAGAAGTAAAGTCCGATCGAAAAAATAAAAACAATACTGCCGAAAAAGATGCCGACGACTAATTTATCAACGCCGAAAATCTTGTTCAGCGAATGACCGATTATTTTTGCCGAATATAGCGGCCAGATAACTAATATATAGTAGAAGATTGCGGTCAAAAAATCGCGCAAGAAAAACTTGATTTTATGACGACTAAGCCAGGAAATCGTCCAATAAATTATCGAAACCAAAAAAGCCCCGACCCAGACGCCGGAGATTGTGTCGTCAACGCGGAGCCAGCGGGAAAGCCCAACGCCGCCGATAATTGCTACGGTACAAACGCTACACATTGGGAAAACTTAAAACTTAAAACGCAAAACTAAAAACTATGGTCGGCACTCCGTGCCGGGATTTTAGTTCTAAATTTTAAGTTATAATTTTGAGCTTTGCGTTTTAAGCTTTAAGCTAAAACTATTTTCCCAGAAAATAATTTTCAATGTCTGTTTCGCCGGTGTAACATTTTGAAGTCGCAGAATCGAACATAAACGGCACGCCGACTTGTTTTTCCGGAATTTTACAGATGGCGGCTTTGTCGGAAAGTTCAGCCGAATTTGTCTGGTTATACCAAACCTCTTTAATGGCGAATTTGATTTTGGCGTTCGCGGCCCAGGAATCAATAGCGGTTTGATCAACAGGATTAACGTTTGGCAAAAAATTATTATCAACTAGCCACTTCTCCAGATTGGCGCAGTGGGGGCAGCCGTTGCCGTAATAAATCGTTGCTGTTGCACCGGCTATTGTAATATCGCCGGAAACCAGCGATTTTGGCTGTTCGGTTGTCGTCGGAGAATTGTTGGCGCTGTCAGTTGTCGCTGTTGAGCTACCGCTACTTTTTGTTGCCAAGTAAATTATCGAGCCGATAATTCCAACCACGACAATCACCACCAGAATCGGAAGAAATTTTTTCATAAAATCTCCTAAATATTTTTGTCATCCTCGCGAATGCGGGGATCCAAAATAGTAAATTATTTTTTGTTGATACTAATAACTTATGCGATGGCGGGGAATCTGTCAAGGGTTGGAAAAAGTCGTAAGCTAGTAAGCTGTAAGCCGGTAAGCAAGAAATAAAAAAAACCAGCATCATGTTTGAGCTGGTTGAATGAAAGATATTTTGTCACAAGTTTGGCATCGATTGATCGGTATCTACAAACTCTACAAACGCGACGTCGCTGAAACCTTTGAAAATCAAACCAAATCCGAAAATAATTGAAGTAATCGGAACACAAAACCAAACCTTTGGCACTCCGAATCCCCAGCAAACAACCGTGAGGTAAATCGCGCACAAAACGCTGAGAATGACAAGAATTGAACCAACAGTGGCAAAGATTGTTCCACAATTCTCTTTCGACGCTGTTGGCTCTTCGTCTGAATCAATATACGGCTGGTCGAATGCACCGTCCATTGTCGTCCTCCTCTTTGTCTGAGATGTCAACTTGATTGTAGCAGAAAAAGATCAGAAATGTCAATACCTTTTGCCGAAAATTTTATCTCCGGGAAAATTCTGCTATAATTAGAGATGGATTGTCATTGCGAGGAGGAACGATCTACGAAGTGAACCTGTGGTCGAAGCAATCTGATTGCCACGCCTCCGCACAAGGCGGATGGCCACACAGGGTCACCTTCGGAAGATCGCAATGACAAAACTATTTTTCCGTCTTCGCGGGAATGACCAAGGGAATATGGCGAAAAACTTTTCCACATTTCGTGACAGAAATTATTTGATTTCGCTTTTTAGCGCGATTGTTTTTTCTTTTGCCGCTTATTACTTTTTTCAGCGTGACATAACTGCTGGCAACATTTGGCCGGCGCCGGTCTTTGTGCCGATCACGACTTTCATTATCATAATTTTCACGATTAATATTATCCTCGGCCTTTTTGCCGGCCGGCGAGATAAAAATTTGCCCCAGGTTTTCAACTGGACGACGGTCGCAATATCATTGCTACTCTTGATTGCATTAATACTAAACACAACAAATCCAAATGGATAAAACTTTTGGACTCGAGCGGTTTTTCGAAATTTTGCCCGGTGCCGTTGCTTGGGGCACGATGCTGATTTTGTTTCTCCTGGCAATTTTTTCGCCCAAAGCGCTGGCAATTTTTATGATTTTTTTCATCGTCTTTTGGCTCTCAAGAGTTTTTTTTATGTCGTATCGCTTGACCGACAGCTATATTAAACATACTCGTGAGATGAAAATTGATTGGCTGGGCGCGGTTCAGGGGTTGCCGCCGAAAGACGAGTGGCTTAAAATTTATCACTGGGTGATGATTCCGACTTACAGGGAGGACATTGATATTTTGCGTCAGACGATCGAGTCGGTTTACAAATCAGATTATCCGAAGAATAAAATTATTATCACGCTGGCTTTTGAAGAGCGGGCCGGCGAGCAGGCAAAAGAGTACGCCAAAATTTTGTCGCAGGAGTGGCAGGGAAAATTTTATAAATTCATCACGACTTTTCATCCCGACGGTTTGCCAAACGAGGTCAAGGGCAAAGGACCGAATATCACTTACTCGGCGAAAGAAATTTTGCCCGAATTTGAGAAGTGGAAAATTCCGGCGGCCAATGTTTTAGTCACGACAATTGATGCCGATAACATCGTTGACAAAAAATATCTCCCCTGCCTGACTTACAAATATTTGACTGTCGAGGATCCGATGCACAAAAGTTTTCAGCCCCTGCCGATGTTTTTCAACAACATTTGGGATGTGCCGATGCCGATGCGGCTGATCGGCATGGGAACTTCGTCGTGGGTGATGATTGTCTCTTCGCGAATCTCCCGCTTGCGAAATTTCTCCTCGCACGCCCAATCGCTCGAGGCGCTGATCGCCACCGATTTTTGGACCAAAACTTCGATCGTTGAAGACGGTCATCAATACTGGCGCTCGTTTTTTGCTTTTGCCGGTAATCACGCTGTTGTTCCGATTTTTGTCCCAATTTATCAAGACGCGATTTTGGGCTCGACAATTTTTCGGACAATCAAGGAACAATATTTACAAAAAAAACGTTGGAGCTGGGGCGTCTCCGATGTTCCCTATGTTTTTTATCACGCAATCAAGGACAAAAAAATCCACTGGTTTGATCGGTTGGCAAACTCTTTAATCCTTTTTGAGTCGCACTGGAGCTGGTCAACTGGCTCGTTGGTTCTGGCGATCTTTTCCTGGATTCCGCTAGTTTTAAACCCAAACTTTGGCTCAACCGTTTTGGCCTACAATTTCAGGCACATTTACGGCGAAATTGTTATAATAGCTTATGTCGGGATGATCACGACTTTGATAATTTCAACGCTTCTGGTTTTGCCGCGGCGAAAAAGTCAGGCGACAAACTGGCGGATTTTTTGGGATTGGGTTTTTACCCCGATCGCCTTGCCGGTGACGAATATACTATTTTCTTCAATTCCGGCATTTGAATCGCAAACCCGGCTGATGTTCGGCATCAAACCAAAAGTTTTCCGGGTGACAATAAAACATCGGAAATAAGTCAAAATGACAATGCAAAATTTAAAAGTTCGGGATCGAAAAACAAGTTGGTTTGTGATATAATTTGAGTATGGAAAACAAGTATATTTGGTTTAAAAAGAATGACGATTTGAATTCGGCCGATGTCGTCCACCAGATTTTAGTTTTTGGAACTTTGGAGGATATTGCCGAGATGAAATCAAAAATCGGCGCTGTAAAAATCCGGAGAATATTTTTGGACCAGCCGAAAAAAATATACACTAGACCAGAACTCAATTTTGTTAAAAATTATCTGTTAAAAATTGATAAAAAAATTAGCATAGATAAATATCTACAATATACTCCTCGAGATATTTCTGGCGGAAAACATGTTATTCAAGGAGAAAAAATATGAAATATCGACAATCACTTTTTTGGGATACCAAGCCGGAAAATATCGATAAAGAAAAACACAAACACTACATTATTGAGCGAGTTTTGGAGTTTGGCAGAGACAGCGAGGTTCGGATGATCTTTAGAGAATACGACAAAAAAGATATTTCGTTAGTAGCGAAAAATTCCAGGTCATTAAGTCCAATGACACAAAATTTCTGGATGATTTATTTCAAATCAATTTATGGCTGGTAATACAGATAAAGAATTCCTTAAAAGAAATTCCGATTTTGACCAAAAAACTTTTAAGGCTTGAAATATAAAATATCATGGAAACACTAAGCCCAGAATTTAAGCCAAAGATTGGAATTGACACAAAAGAATGGCTTCCAAGTATGGATGTTGTTTTGCCGATTGATGGATCGGAAATTCCCGATTTTCAAAAATGGGTAAATTGGAATGGTTTTCGGCCCAATCATAGCGGAATTGATTTTGCCGCTTATTTGAATAATCGAAATGAATTGATAATCGGTTTGCAAGAAGGCCTGCCTGTTCGGGCAATTGCTGATGGTGAGGTGCAACAGGTTATAGATTGTTATGGTCCATACGGAACCACCGTTGATATTTTCCACGGAGAGTTAAATGACAGCGCAGATTCCAGATATACCCATGTAGTCCCTTGTGTAGAACAAGGCAAAAAAATTTCAAAGGGTGAAATAATTGGGACTTTATACAAAGATAAAAAAATAGGCGAGCAAAGGTTGGTGCACCTGCATCTTGCGCTATATAATTCGTGGAAAATTGCTCAAAGCAGACCATTCGCAGACCCGGAAATTGTTTTTGGGGCTGAAAATTTTATTGAATGTGATTCTAGCGGATCACCAGAACCAAAATTGATTGGCGTCGAAACACAGCCGACCAAAATTATCATCGCTAATCAAAATTTTGGTAGTGAAACTCGAGTCATTACTCCGGCGTGGAAAACCGAAAATTGAAATTTAAAAAATTGTAAATCATATTTTGGAGGGAAAATGGAAACTGAAAAAACTGAAAAAAATGGCGAGGGCAAGAAAACGATTTGGCAGTTTATCAAATTTGCCGTTGTCGGCGTGTCAAATACGTTAGTTGATTGGGCGATTTTCTATTTGCTTATCGCCACCGTTTTGCCGAATGAAAAGTTAACGGCCAAGGCGATCTCCTTTATCGTCGCGGCCGTTAACAGTTTTGTTTGGAATTCGGTTTGGACATTTCGCAAAGAATTTCTTGCCGGAATTTCCGACAAAACTTTGCGTTTTTACCGAATCACCAACTATTTCATCCGCTTTTTTGTTGTCAGTTTGGTCGGATTCGTCATCAACTATTTCACATTCTCCTGGGCGCTAAACAAACTCGGCGCAATATCGCACTCAAATCTAATCAGTTTGGTTCTGGCCTCCGGTGCGGCGATCGTTTGGAATTTTATCATCAACAAACTTTGGACTTATCGCAAAGATAAAATTGATGGCATGAACTCTGCCGATCGGGCAAAAAAACTTCGGGCTTTCAAATTCGATATCGCCGCCGGCGCGATTCTCGCCGTCATGATGCTCATTTCTTTTATGACAATGCGCGGCGATTCGGCGATTGTTGACGAAGTTGCCCACATTCCCTCTGGCTATTCGTACATTGAATATCACGATTATCGCCTAAATCCGGAGCATCCGCCGTTCGCCAAAGCGCTAGCCGGAATTTCGCTGTCGTTTCAAAAATTCAATGGTTTTGAAAATAATATATACTACAAAAGCGCCGACCAGTGGGACTCAGGTTGGGATTTTCTTTATCGCCTTGGCAACAATCCGGACACAATTCTTTTCTGGGCGCGGCTTCCGATGTTACTTTTTGCTCTTGGTCTTGGAGTCATATTATATAAGTGGGCGGCCGAACTTTTTGGCAACAAAACCGCGCTTTTTGTCACCTTTCTTTATGCCATGACGCCGGACTTTTTGGCCCACTCGCATCTGGTGACAACCGATGTTCCGGCGGCGCTTGGATTTCTTTTGGCAGTATATACTTTTGACAAATTCTTGCAGAAAGGCGGCCGAAAATATTTCATTTTGGCGATTCTCGGTTTTGCTGCCGCCCAGCTTTTGAAATTCTCCGCCGTTTTGCTTTACGGAATCTTCCCGATTTTGGTTTTCGCTCGCGCTGACTTTGACAAAAAATCCGCCGGTGCAAAATACTGGTCGGCATTTTGGCGTCGTTTCAAATCGTTTTTTTCGGTTTCTGTCGGCTCTCTGGCGGTTGTGTGGCTGGTTTACATTCCGCTAATTTGGTCAACGCCGGTATCAATCGAAAAACAGGTGATCCTAAATAATCTGACTTCCGATCCACGAACGGAGATTTTGCGGACATTTCTTGATAAACTTGCCGGCAATCATATCACAATGGCGCTTGGTCAATATCTTCTCGGCGTGATGCTGGTTTTCGCCCGAGTTGTTGGTGGCAATTCGACATTTATCATCGGCCATTTTTCCGACAAAGCGATCAGTTGGTTTTTCCCGGTGGCATTTCTGATTAAAACGCCGATGACAATCATCGTTCTGGCGTTTTTCGCTTTAGTATATATGATCTGGAAAAGCAAAAAAAATTTGCCGGCAGAGAATTGGTTTTTATGGCTGATGTTAGCGCCGTTTTTGGTCTACTGGGTGGTGGCGCTAAGAAGTTCACTTGATCTTGGCACTCGCTATCTTCTGCCAACACTGCCGTTTCTATATCTCTTGATCGGCTTTGCGACCAAAAACATCATCGAAAGCAAAAAATTTTGGGCAAAGGTTGCCGTTGTTGTTGCTATTTTTACATTGGCGGCGCCAGTTTTGGCCGCTTATCCGAAATATCTTGGCTATTTGAACATCGCCACTTTCGGTCATCCCGGATACCAGGAGATGGTTGACTCCGGTCTTGATTGGGGACAAGACCTCAAACGGCTGCAAACTTATGCCCAAGAAAATCAAATAAAAAATATGAAAATTGATTATTTCGGCGGTGGACTGCCGAGCTACTATATTCCCGATTCAATTCTCTGGCGCTCCGGTTACGGTCCGACGACCGGTTGGCTGGTGGTCTCGGCAACATATTATCAAATGTCGAAGCTTCAAGGCAAAGAGTCCGGCAAGTGGAGTTATGATTGGCTGGAAAGTTACAATCCGGTGACAGTGATCGGAACTTCGATTTTGGTTTTTCACATTACGCCGGCCGACTTGGCCACCAACCCGCCAAAATCGCCATATCCAATCACCAACTACGATGTTATGCCGGCGGCGGTAAATGGACAGTTGTAAAAACAAATCACAAATCACAATTTCCAAATCACAAACAAATCTGAAATCTCAAGTTTCCAAATTTTGTGATTTTTGATTTCGGATTTGGATATTGTTTGAGATTTGTTTCTTGTAATTTGAAATTTATTACGAAAGGAATTCAATGTCCGAACAACCATTTTTGTCGGTGATAATTCCGGCCTACAAAGAGGAACAGCGGATTCATAAAATATTGGAAGCGATCGAAAAATATCAAGCCGATGCTAAATTTGTGACGGAGATTTTAGTCGTTCTCGACGGCTCGCCGGACGATACACTGGCGGCAACAAAAAAATTCGAGGGTCGAGTCAAAAATCTGAAAATTATCGATCGCAAAGAAAACAAAGGCAAAGGGCTGACGGTTTCCGGGGGAATGCTCAAGGCAACAGGCAAGTACCGAATTTTTGCCGATGCCGACAATTCGACGCCGTTTCATCAAGTTGATAGGCTTTTAGATTATGTTTTGATGTCATAATCGGTTCGCGCCGAGCCGCCGGTGGCGGGCAGAAAAAAAAGCAATCGTTGGTCCGGCGAATCGGAAGCTGGGGGTTAAATATTCTCATTCAACTTTTGGCCGTGCCGGGTGTCAAAGATACCCAGTGCGGATTTAAGCTTTTTTCCGCTGCCGCAACCGAAGAAATTTTCAAGCGCGTCACAATCAGTCGCTGGAGCTTTGATATTGAGGTCTTGGCGATCGCCCGCTCTCTGGGCTACAAAATCATCGAAGTCCCAATTGTTTGGAACGACGATCCGAATACGACTTTGAATCCGATCAAAGACGGCCTAAAAATGTTCTCTGATTCCTGGTTGGTGCGAAAAAATTTGAAAAAGGGATTGTATAAATAGTAAGGAGGAAAAATGGCAAAGGAAAAAGTTGAAAAAGACGAGTGTTGTCCGCCGAAAAAACACCACAAAATGCACGGCGCATCAAACGGTTTTTATGGTTTGGGATTCGTTGGTGCGCTGATTTATTTCATCCAGCACGCCACAACTTTTTGGATCGGCGTCTATGGAATTTTGAAAGCCCTCGTTTGGCCGGCAATTTTGGTCTACAAACTTTTAGGATTTCTGAAATTATAGTTGCTAGACGGCAAAAATTGGAGTAGAATTAAGTGGCTGGTGGCTAGTCACGGTTTTGGGTTTTTGTTAGAGTTTAGAACTTAGTGTTTAGAATTTGATTTTGTCCGGGGAGTAGCGCAGTTGGTAGCGCGCGTCGTTTGGGACGATGAGGTCGCAGGTTCGAATCCTGTCTCCCCGACCAGCTAGGATTTTATGGTTTTTGAATAGTGCATCGAAGGGTTTATTTAGCTCATATTTGACAATTTCAGCTTCAATTCCAGTGCCTTTTTCCATCGAGATATAAAAGTTCGAGAAGATTTTTCTTATAATACTATCTTGCCATATCATTATTCTGTTATCTCTCAGTATTTGAGGCAAAGAAGCGAATAGTTCGATAAAATCCGCTTGCTCATCTACTGATTGTCTGTTCTCTTTTATTTTTTGAGTTACATCTTTGATTTTCTCCTCAAAGCTTTCAATATCGTGCTTGAAAGTTTGCAAATCATTTTCAAACTCTTTTATCGTATTTGGTTTCATCCCAGAGTGAATCATTAGTTTTTTAGTCAAAAGAAGATTGTCCTCTGCACTTCTTTTTCTATTTACGAGTGAATACTTTTGAGTGGTTAGTTCTTTTTCTTTAATTTTCATCAGTTTTTCTGCTTCAACTTTGTATTTCTCATAGTAAGATTTTTCTGATAATTTATGGCTCTCCACTAAATCAATCACAAAATCAGAAACAACTTTCGCTCTAACTGATTTGTTTTTGTATTTGCATAGAGGATTATTACACCTAAAAAAGAAATAGTTTGTTTTTGGTTTGATGGTAATTCCAGTTGACATTGGTTTTTTGCAATGGTTACAGAAAACCTTTCCTCTTAGTAAATCAGCTTTTACCGCACCTGCAACCCTGCCTCTGATACTCTCATAAGCTTTTTCGCCAATTACTTTGATAAATTGGTCAGGTGTTATCATTGGCTGGAAATCATAAAGTGTGGTCAAATCAACAGGTTCTTCACTCCCAAAATCAAGTATACCTGCATAAAAAGAATCTCTAAACATCTCTGAAAGTTTTTGCTTCGTCATTTTGCAAGGTTGGTGTGCTTGTCCTCCAATTCCAACCGCATCGTGATAATTATTTTCATTCAGAAAATCAGAAATAACCTTGTATCCCTTTTCTTCCAATCTCATCATCCAAGCTTTTTGAATCAGCTGAAAATTATTCGGAGTAAAATCAGTGTCAGGACGAAGTAATTGTTCTCTGTCTTTATAGTATCCGTGCTTTAATTTGCTGATATACTTGCCCTCTGCAACGCTTCTGCGATTGCCTCGTTTGACATTATCACTAAGATTATCAGAGTAATGTTTGCTTAAAACAAAAGTTATACCCAAAAGCATTTTGCCAGTTGCAGAGTTTTCAAAATTAGTGCCACAAAACTGCAAATCTTTAATAATCTTTTTGTCCAGCAAATCAATAATAATACCAGATTCTCGCATATTTCTGCTCAATCGGTCAGGATGCCAAGCAATAATTCCATCGCATTTTCCCTCTTGGATGTTTTTCAGAATATCGTTGAATTGTTCCCTCATATTCGGTTCTTTGGCACTTTTTTGTTCTGAAATAATATCAATGACTTTCAAGTGCCTTGATTTTGCTATGTTTGAACACTCAACTATTTGGTCTTGGATTGAACGAACTTGCCTGTCTTCTTCCTCTCGCGATTTTCGAGCATAGATATAATAACGGTATTTTGTAATATCGTCTTGTGGTTCATCTCTATTTTTCAAACCTTTCACAAACTCTAAAAGCTCTTGTGTGGTCTTTTGATTGTCTCCGATTCGCATTGTTTTTTTAATTTGCCCAAATGAGCATAATTAACTATTTTTTAGAACATATACGCACTGCTTTTGGTTCTCTTGTGTTCTTCATATCTTTGCTGAGCACCCTCAATGAAATTACCCATATTTGCAATATACTCTTTGTCATATTCTTGCATTAGCTGGCGGAAAGTGACGAGGTCAATCTTTTCGTCTTTGCAAATATGTTTTTTGAGTAAATCTTCTTCATATAAAAGTTGTTTTTTACACTCCAAAAGTTTGCCACTCAAAAAACCGATTGCATTGGCAGTTTTCAAATCCATAGTGCCATCTGCTCTTGCTGTTCTGATACGATTGATAGTATCTGTAATGAGATACAGGGCACTCGAAGCATCCTCAACTGGAATTGGGTCAAGTTGAACATAATCTCGGTTGTGAGTGGCTTCACCGCCTTTTCTGGTGGCATTTATATGCTCTTGTTTTGAATCAGAGCTGTGAGAAAAACAAAAGTCAGAGCCAACCATCGCATTGGCTTTGCATTGTTCGCCATCAGATTTTTGGAATGAACATTTCATATCTCAATTTTACCATAACTTAACTAATGGGGGGTATGGCATCATCATAACCAAAAAATCCCCTTTTGAGGGATTAGTTGGTCAGCTTTTGCGAGTATTGTTTATTTAGTGAACTTGAAAGTTGCGATAAAATTGCTGAAATTGGTATCAGAAGTGTCACTCATAACTTCATAATGTTTTCCACTATTTACAGAGAAAATCCAAATTGCAGGGGCATCACTGCTGTTTGGCTTAGTAACAGTTAGTTTGGTAGCAGCCACTCCGTCAAGTGTGGTAGATGCTTTTGTATAGGTATATCCAGTAGGCAAATCTGTTATTGCACCAGATACCCAAGTAGTCAACGACTCAGTGCTCGAAAACGCTGAGATGCTTTCACTCCCAAAATCTACGGTAAAACTTGCTGCATTTATCTCTTTTGGGGTAGCAGATGATGGGTATTTGACGGAGAACTTATAAGTGGCATTTGTGTATGTTTTCCATTCAGCAGTTGGGTCAGTGGTTGTAGCGGTAGATGTTGTTGGCGTAGTGGTTGGTGTGGTTGTAGCAGTGGCTGATTGAGCGGTTGCAAGTGATTGCTCAGCATCTGCTACTTTTTTATTGAGGTCAGTAATTTGCGATTGTAAATTGTCTTTGTCTTTTGTTGCCTTCGAATTGACTAAATAATAAGTTCCTCCACCAATAACTCCTGCTGTTATTACAACAGAAATGACAATCATCCAAACTGGTTTCATCTTAACCTCCCCATATTAAAACTATTTTTTACAAAGCTATATTTATTATATAATCAAACAATTATTTTTGCAAATTACCTGCGTATTCGCATTTTTCACATTCTCTAGCTCGTTCTGTGATTTGAAAGTATTCATCAAACTTTTCTTTTTGCTCTGGTGTTAGCTCGTCATTTTGAGTTGGCTCGTATTTTATATCAAGCACACGCTTCAATGAAAACTCGTCAGGATATTTTCGCTCTAACCACCAAGCTGATGCTTTCCAATCCTTTGCGTCTCGGAGGGTTCGGAGGCAAGTAATTTTGAAATCCATTAGTTCACGCTCAATTGACTCAGAAAACTCAGGTTTTTCTTTCTTCCAAGTGTAGTAAGTTTCCTCCGAAATACCAACAGCAAAACAAGCGTCTTTTGCAGATAATCCGTTTTTCAAGTATTCAAATATTTGTTTTGTAATAGTTTCATTGTATTTCATATAGTTCGATAAAAAACTTCCTATTATTCTTTAATGGTAACTTTGCCATCGCTGTGCTCGTTTTTGTCCATTTCAGCTACCGTGCCATTCTTACAAATTATATAATGTTCAGATGATTTTGGTTTATCTTTTAACTTTTCTATTGACAGCGGAGTAGCTTTTTTAGCTTCTTTGAGTATATTTACCAAATCAGCAAGGTTTGTTGAATTGTTGTCTGTAATTGGTTCTTCCATACTCATATTATAGCTCAATTTCTCATAATTTAACAGCAAATGTTGGAGCTTCAACTGGTGTGTGTTCTTCAATAAACGAGCTCAAGCTTTGGTTGAAATCCTTTACCAAACCAAAATTTTCTGATAAAATCGAGAATGTGAGTTCGATAAATGTCCTTATCTCTCGACCACCACCAACTTTTGGTGGATTCAACATACTTTTGAATGGTTCATTGAGTTCAAATTGAGATACAATCTTCTCTTTTATGTAAAAGTTCGAGAAGATTTTTTTGATGAAAAAATCCTGCCACTGAATGTCTCTGTTTTGACGAATGATTTGAGGTAAATTACCGAATAGTTCGAGAAATCTCGGATACTCCAAAATTGCTTCCTTATTGACCGAAATGGCTTCTTTCACTTGTTCAAGTTCTTTTTCGAGCTTTTTCAGTTTCGTCATTTCTATTGTCAAATCCTGCTTAAAAACCTTTTTGAGTTTCTTGTCGTTTTCGTCAATCAACAAATCTTTTATTGAATCAATCTTGTCTTTCTGCTCAGTAATTTGCCTTCTCAATGACCTCTGCTGTCCGTCTAAGAGCTCGAAATTGGCTTCGGAGGTCTTCTTAGCATCAATAACATATTGTTCGTATGCCTCCTTTGAATTAAACCTGTTTTCGTCTAAAAACTTATAAACAAAATCAAGTAATAACTTTGCTCTAAAGTTCTTCGTTGGTGCTTTGCAACCTTCGGTTTCACATCGGTAATAAAAATACTGTATTTTGCTGTCTTTTCTATTTTTTGATATACCTGTGTGCATTGGCTGTTTACATTCCGCACAAAATACCTTGCCTCGCATCAAATCAGATTTAATCGTTCCGCCTTTGCTTGCCCTATCTCTTTGCTTCAAAATGTTTTTGAACTTATCCTCTTTGTTTAGTTCTAAAAACTTGTTTGGTGTCAGTATTGGCATAAAATCGTATATTTTACTCAAATCAACCGCTTTGTGGCTTCCGTAAACTAAAATGCCAGCATAAATTGGGTCACGCAACATATTTGAAATTGATGTTTTATCCATTTTGTAAATCTGATGTTTTACGCCTCCGATACTCGTTGCCTTCTCATAATTATTTTGGTTCAAAAAGTCAGCAATCTCTTGCTGTGTTTTGCCTTCAAACCTCATTTTCCACGCTTGCTCAATTAGCTGATAATTGATGCCATCGGGACGAAGGTAGCTATATTTATCCTTAAAATATCCGTGAACAACATAATTTCCTTTTAACTCGCCAGCTTCAATTCGGCTTTTCATTCCTCTCAAAACACTGGAACTCAAATTATCTGAATATGATTTAGCCAGAACAAAAATTATTCCGAGTGTCATTTTTCCGCTTGAGCTTCTTTCGTAATAGAACGAAACGAATTGCAAATCTTTGATGATATTGCTATCAAGAAGGTCAATAATCTCGCCAGCTTCTTTCATATTTCTGCTAAGTCGGTCAGGATGCCAACTTAAAATACCATCATATTTACCCTCTTTAATTGCGTTGAGCAAACTTCTAAAAACTGGTCGAATGTCTGGTTCTTTGGCACTTTGTGATTCTGTAAAAATAGAGTTCGGAGGAATAATCAGGTTTCTTTCGTGAGCGATTCTTTTACATTCACGGATTTGGTCTGGCAATGAGTGGGCTTGTCGCTTTGGGTCATCGCTTGACCGCCTGCAATAAATCGCATAGCGAAACTTGCTAGTGTCTTCAACTTCCTCGCTGTTTTTGTTTCTTATTTGGTCGATAATACAAGCCAAATCTTCGGTTGTAATTTTTTCGTTCATTTCATTTTCTAATTTGCCCTAATGGGCATAATTAAATTACTTTTTTAGAACATATAGGCAGGGTCTTTGGTTCTTTTGTGCTCAGCGTATCTCTCCTCAACGCCAGTGATAAAATCGCCCATATTTTCGGCAAACTCTTTATCGTATTTTTGCATCAATTTTCTAAAAGTTGCGAGGTCAATTTTTTGGTCTTTGCAAATAGCATTTTTAAGTAAATCTTCTTCGTAAAGTAATTGCTTTTTACACTCAAGTAATTTTCCTGTCAGAAAGCCAATCGAGTTTGCAACTTTCAAATCAAGAGTTCCGTCTGGCTTCGCTGTTCTGATGCGGTCAATCGTGTCTGAAATCAAGTATAAAGCGCTCGAAGCGTCTTCAATGGGAATTAGGTCGAGCTTGACATAATCTTTGCTGTGCGTGCTTTGACCGCCTTTTTTAGTGGCTTTCAAATGCTTTTGCTTCATCGTTGGGTCGTGAACAAAACAAAAATCAGAGCCAGTCATTGCGTTGCTTTGACATTTTCCGCCATCAGATTTTTGGTGTGAGCATTTCATATTTCAATTTTACCACAACTTAACTAATAGGGGGTATGGCATCAATACAAACCAAAAAATCCCCCAACGAGGGATTAATTGGGTGCTAATTATTTCTAATCGCAAAAACTCTTAATTAGCTAATTCAACCGAATCAACAACTTTTTGGATTTGGTCTACTGAAATCGTGTCATAAAAATAAAATGAGATACTTTTGATTTTTTTGCTCTTTGTGTAACTATCAGGAAAATTAACTACTGCCATACTCCCACCAATAAAGTTCTCTCCCTCCCCCATAAACGCATTTCTATCACTTTCGGAGGTGATGATAATGGCTTGACCGCCAGATTTCGCTTTTACTTCTTTGACAGGATGAACTTCCGATTCGAATGGTTCAAGATAGTATTTGCTGTTTTTCTTTACCCAGTTGTAGTTTTCAGTAAACCATTTACTCTTGCCAGCAGAATAGTCCTGTGAGACGCCTCCTGCAAAAACATATGTCCAATCTGGTTTATTCTCAGTATCTGTTCTTTTGATGTTCCAGCCATAAGATATACCATCAATGCCTGTGTTGCCTTTTGAGCCATCAAGTAAGAAATACTTGGCTGTGGCAGTAAATACTGGGAACTTGAAAGAAATCCCCAAATCATCACTTTTATATTTTGTCCAGCTTGCTGTTTCGTCAGTGGTTGTTGGTGTTGTGGTTGAAGTTGTTGAGCTGGCTGTTGTTTGTGCGTCAGTCAGTTTTTTATTGAGGTCAGTAATTTGCGATTGCAAAGCGTCTTTGTCATTTATTGTTTTTTTGTTTAGAAAATAATAAGTTCCTCCGCCAATGATTCCTGCTGTTATAACAACAGAAATAACAATTATCCAAACTGGTTTCATTTTTTACCTCCCCATATTAAAATTATCTTTTTCAAAGCTATATTTATTATAGAAACAAATGCTTATTTTTGCAAACTGCTGGCATATTCGCATTTTTCACATTCACTAGCTCGTTCTGTGATTTGAAAGTATTCGTCAAACTTCTCTTTTTGCTCTGGTGTTAGTTCGTCATTTTGTGCTGGTTCATATTTTACATCGAGAACACGCTTTAATGAAAACTCGTCAGGATATTTTCGCTCTAACCACCAAGCGGATGCTTTCCAATCGTTTGCGTCTCGGAGGGTTCGGAGGCAAGTAATTTTGAAATCCATTAGTTCACGCTCAATTGACTCAGAAAACTCAGGTTTTTCTTTCTTCCAAGTGTAGAAAGTTTCCTCCGAAATACCAACAGCAAAACAAGCGTCTTTTGCAGTCAATCCGTCTTTGAGATATTCAAGTATTTGTTTTGTAATAGTTTCATTGTATTTCATATAACATATAGTTCGTGCTGATTATCCTATTATTCTTTTACAATCGTCCAGCCGTCTTTCAAACCTGTTTGGTCGGTTTCCACAACAACACCATTTTTCAAAATTAAATAATTTTCAGAGGATTTTGGCTTGTCTTTAAGTAGAGCATCTGATTTTGGGATTTCGTCTTTTGCTTTTTGCAAACCACCAAAAAAATCTGATAAATTGGCTGGGCTGTTGTTTTCCTCATCATCATTCATACATTTATTATACCATTATAAAGTCACAGCTAAAATACTTTGCTTTGGTCTTTTTTCATAGTCAGAAATGAAGCTCGGAACGCTCGAATTAAACTCCTTCACAAGTTCGAGGTTTTCTGATAGAATTATAAATAGTTCGAGCGAGGTTTGTCTCACTCGACCACCACCAACTTTTGGTGGATTTTTAGTCTAAATTCGGCTGAGAGACTGAAACGAGTTCAGTATGACAAAAATGCTGTCATTTCAAAATCAACTCTTTGATTTTTTGCCAGTTTGAAAAGATAAGAACTAAAAGTAGTATATTCGCCAAGGGAAAAACTAGCAAATTTTCAAACCACTTTCCGGTTTCGATTCGGGCGCCATCAAACGGTTTCGGCGGCAGACCAAAATTTCTTTTCCAAGGCCAAAAAATCGGAATGCCTTCAACAGTAAAAGCGTCGGCCAAAAGATGGCTCAAATAGGCGATTGCCGAAGAAATCAGAACCGGAAATATCGAAATCGCCCAATAGCTCGGCATCGCCCGAAGCAGGGTATATACTATTATAGTATATACTCCGACGCCAACCAGCGAGTGGGAGATGTTTCGATGTTTCAAAAATGGGTCAGAAATTTTTCCAACACTGTGTCCAAGCGGGATGGTGTGCCAAATGTCGGCGCCGGCGTCATCAGCATCGGGAATTAAAGATCCCAAATATGAAGCGCCAACAACGGCGAAAAGCGTCGCCGGCTGATATTCTGGTTTGGCCGAGATTAAAAAATATCCAACACCAAATGCCAAACCAATTGTCCTATGAGTTTTTCCGGTCATAAAAATATTATAGCAGATCATATCTTGGTCAGGGCTTGATAAAAAGCTGTTTTTCCGCTATAATCTTATGGTAAAATGAATTTATGTCAGCGAGATTTTGCGGGTATGGTATAGTGGCTATTATTCCACCCTTCCAAGGTGGCGAGGCGGGTTCGACTCCCGCTACCCGCTCCAGAAGAAAATGCAAAAGTCAAAAATCAAAATTCAAAATGACGGTAGGCACTTCGTGCCTGAACTGTCAAAGAAAATTCCATAATTTTTAACTCTTAATTTTTAATTTTAAACTTTTTTCATGGCGGCTATGGTGAAGTGGTTATCACGCTAGTTTGTGGCACTGGAGTCATGGGTTCAATTCCCGTTAGCCGCCCCAAAATTGGTTTAATTTTGCGCCCTTAGCTCAGCGGATAGAGCGCCTGGCTTCGGACCAGGAGGTCGGGGGTTCGAATCCCTCAGGGCGTACCAAAAGATAATTCAAAAATCAAAGGTTAAAAATCAAAATGTGATTGATGTTTTTTTGAGTTGTATTTTTGCCCTAGTAGCTCAATGGATAGAGCGGCACCCTTCTAAGGTGAAGGTTGATGGTTCGATTCCATCCTAGGGTACCAATCGCTGATGCTAAAAATCAAAAGTCAAAAATCAAAATTGTGAAAAGGTTTGGATCCTTGGATTGCTAGCTCAATGGTAGAGCAGTGGCCTCTTAAGCCATTGGTTCTGGGTTCGAGTCCCAGGCAATCCACCAGTTGAGTTTGATGATTTAATATTTGGCCCCGTCGTCTAGCGGTCAGGATACATGGTTTTCATCCATGAGATCGCGGGTTCGAGTCCCGCCGGGGCTACCAATAAGAACTTCACTTTTAGTGGAGTTTTTATTTGATATAATTAAATCATATTTAATAAAATCAGGAGGCAAAATGTTCAAGAAAAAAAGTTGGCGGGAGAAATTAAATGACTCGAAGGATCTGCCGAAAGTTGTTAAATTAAATGATACTGCCAGTCAACATTGGCACGGGCATTCAATGGCAATTCCGGCACCGATCGAAGTTGATGCGCTGATGAAAAAAGTCCCGAAGGGAAAATTGACAACAATTGATGAGATTCGGAAAAAAGTTGCAAAAAAACATGGCACCGACATCGGTTGTCCACTGACTTGCGGAATTTTTTCTTGGATCGCCGCCAACGCCGCCGGCGAAGAAATGGCCGAGGGCAAAAAAGATATCACCCCGTTTTGGCGAACGCTGAAATCCAACGGCGAGTTAAATCCAAAATATCCCGGCGGAGTTGAATTTCAATCCGATCAATTAAAATCCGAAAGCTTCGAAATTGATACCTCCCACAAA
This sequence comes from Candidatus Berkelbacteria bacterium, assembly GCA_026397205.1. Lineage (GTDB taxonomy): Bacteria > Patescibacteriota > UBA1384 > XYA2-FULL-43-10 > CAINNR01 > JAPLVH01. Next base: position 19,879 of record JAPLVH010000018.1, read on the forward strand.
ATCCCGAGAGTGAAGGATTTTGAGAAATATTTGGTTTAATTTGTGGCGTGGCAAAATGAAAATGTCGGAAAGCGTATCCAAATGACCAACAGCAACGGCTGGTGCGACTGGAACATCAGACGCGGATCACCTCTGGGGTTTCCTGTTTCGTCGCCGGCGCCGGATCAGTTCAGCGACATCAATGACAACGACTCCGACGATTGACAAGTAGCGCATAATGCGCCTCCCCACTTAGCGTTCCGGCGAACGAATCGCCGGTGTTCTATATATAGTATATACGAGAAATAAATCAAAAGTCAAAAATCAAAATTAAAAAGTTAAAACCTAGACGCAAAACTAAAAACTATGGAAGGGGATTTTTGTTTATAGAAAAGGAAATTTTTTTTAATTTGACCAAATAAAAAAAATCGGCTACAATAAAAGAAGTAATCTATTAACAATCATTAAAACAAAAACACGATGAAAGGTGAGGTCTTAAATGGAGATAATTTTAACTATTGCCGCTTTTATTGTTGGCGTCGGGATCGGTTTTTTAGCTCTCAAGTATCTTTTCGGTCAAAAAATTGATAGCGCCAAGGGCAAAGCGGATAAAATTGTCGCCGACGCTCGGTCGGAGGGCAAAGAGATTTTAATCGTCGCCAAAGATGAGGCGCTCCGAGAAAAGGAAGCGGTTAAAAAAGAATTTGCGGTTAAAGAAAAAGAGGTCGTCGAACTCGAACGATCGCTTCGTGGTCGGGAAGTTTCGCTCGACAGAAAGTTTGATCAGTTGGAATTGGAGCGAAAAAATTTGGTCAAAAAAGGTGATGAGGTTGAAAATCTAAAACAATCTTTGCGCGACCTTCGAATTAAACAGGAGGAGTCACTGGAGCGAATTGCCAAAATGGACAGAGAGCAGGCGAAAGAGGTGCTTCTGGGTTTGGTTGAAAAAGAGGGGAAAGACGAGCTCCTGCGGAAAATTAAGGAGATAAATTCGACGATAAAAGAGGAAGCCGACTCGCGTGCTCGGATGGTGATTGCGACGGCGATTCAGCGTCTGGCGCCGGATTTTTCCGCCGAGACAACGATCTCGGCGGTGGCGATCCCATCGGATGAAATGAAGGGACGAATTATCGGTCGTGAGGGTCGCAACATCCAATCGTTTGAAAAAGTTACCGGAGTTGACCTTATCATTGACGACACGCCAGAGATGGTTGTCCTCTCGTCTTTTGATCCGCTTCGTCGGGCAATCGCCAAGGTTTCGCTGGAAAAATTGGTTGCTGATGGCCGAATCAATCCAACAAGAATCGAAGAGGTTTATGACAAGGCGAAAAAGGAAGTTGCCGAAGATATTCGTAAAGCCGGTGAAGAAGCGGCCTACGAAGTCGGTGTCGCCGGTTTGTCGCCGGAGGTGATCAAAATTCTCGGTCGGCTGAAATATCGAACATCTTACGGTCAAAATCAGTTGCGTCATTCGATCGAAGTTTCGTTGATTTCCGGACTTCTGGCGGAAGAATTAGGCGCCGATGTCAAAATTGCCAAGACCGCCGGACTTTTGCATGATTTGGGCAAAGCCGTTGACCAGGATGTGCCGGGAAATCACGCGGTGATCTCGGCTGATATTGCCAGAAAATATAAAATTGACCCGCGAATTATTCACGCTATTGAGGCGCATCACGAAGACATCGCCATCGAATCGGTTGAGGCGGCGATTGTTCAGGCCGCTGATGCGATCTCTTCGGCTCGTCCCGGCGCTCGCCGCGAATCGCTTGACACTTATATCAAGCGGCTGAAGGACTTGGAAAATATCGCCTCCGGTTTTGACGGCGTTGAAAAATCATTTGCGATTCAAGCCGGCCGCGAAGTTCGGGTGATTGTCATTCCGGAGGAGATTGACGATCTGGCGACGGAAAAACTGTCGAAAGAAATCGCCAAAAAAATCGAGTCGGAAATGCAGTATCCGGGAACGATTAAAGTCAATGTGATTCGGGAGGTTAGAGCACAGGAGATTGCGAAGTAAAATCAATGACCAAATCCGAATGTCTAATGACGAACAAATGAATAAAATCATAATGTTTAAAATTAAATCATTAATTTATTAAATAATTTATTCGTCATTCTTAATTCTGGTTTCGTCATTATAGAAAATTTTTATGAAGCGAAGCGTAATAAAAATTTTATTCATCGGCGACATTATTGGTCGGCCCGGGCGGGCGGCGGTCAAGAAATTGTTGCCGAATTTGGTCAAAAAGAATGATCTTGATTTTGTTATTGCTAACGGCGAAAATTTGGCGTCAGGGAAAGGAATGACAAAAAAAACCTACGACGAAATGATAGAAATCGGCGTTGATCTTTTCACCTCTGGCAATCACATTTGGAATAATAAAGATATAATTCCGTTTTTGGATGATTCGTCGGTCAAAATTTTGCGACCGCTAAATTATCCGAAGGGAACGCCGGGTCGCGGCGCAACGGTTTTAGAAAAGGGCGATAAAAAATTGTTTGTCATCAATTTGCAGGGCCGGGTTTTTATGCCGGATGAAGTTGAGGATCCGTTTTCGCTGGCAATGCAATATTCGCAAACTGCTAAAGATCCAATCCTGATTGATTTTCACGCCGAGGCGACATCGGAAAAAATTGCTTTTGGAAATTATCTTGACGGCCGTGTCGCCGCCGTCATCGGAACTCATACTCATGTTCAAACCGCCGATGAAAAAATTTTCGCCGGCGGCAGCGGATTTATCACCGACGCCGGTATGACCGGTCCGATTGATTCGGTTTTGGGAGTCGAAAAGGAGATAATAATTGAAAGGTTCTTGACATCCTTGCCGGTTTCGCATAAAGTAGCAGTAGGAGCAGTTAATTTTTCCGCTGTTTTGGTTGTGATAGATCCAGAGCGGAAAATTACAACAGCAATTTCTCGACTTAATGAAACGGTGGATTTGGATTGATGGATTTTTGTCATGCTGAATTTATTTCAGCACCCCAGAAGCTTCTGAGGTTCCGAAACCACCCTTCGCTTAAAGCTACGGAGTGGCAAGCTAAGTTCTGAATGACAGAATCGACAATTCGTCATTGGTTATTTGGATAAATTAGTTATTCATTGGTGAAATATATTCTGACGGAGGAGGCGAAAGGAGTGCTATGAACAAAAGCCAACTCGTAGAGTCGGTGGCGAAAAAAACCGGCTTGTCGCGCCGGGAAGCGACTGTCGGGATTGACAGTGCCTTTGAACTTATCTCGAAGGAGTTGAAAAGGGGTGGAAAAATCACCCTGACCGGTTTTGGAACTTTTGATGTCGGCAAGCGCCGAGCAAGAGCCGGTGTTAATCCGCGAACCGGAGCGAAAATTAAAATCGGCGCCGCCAGAATGCCGAGGTTCCGCCCAAGCCGAGCGCTGAAGAAAGATGTTCGCAAATAAGCAGTAAGCTGTAAGCTAGTAAGTCGTAAGCAAAAAATAAAAATCAATTTGAAAAATATCCTGCAAAACTGTGGGGTATTTTTTTGTGTTGTCATTCCGAGTGAAGCGAAGAATCTGCTTCCTGCTTTAGAATATACCAAAAACCGCTTGACAAAATTGAGCATAAGTGCTAGAATTTAATCAATCTGCACCACCACTCGGGAGGCACTGCAATGAACAGTTTGCAAGCAGCTTTGGTTGCCGCCAATTTGGCGGAAGCTCCGCCGAAAGAGCCGGAGCTGGAAAAGGTAGTGGAAATTTCCAAACCGGAAGTCAATCGAAAACATTGCGGTATAGAATTCATTTCCAGTGGCAATATTGGGATGTTTGCTGTCGCCAATGCAATTGCTTGCCATTCGGAATTCAGAAAGTTAACTGAAGCGCGAATTATGCGTGCAGTTATCGAGACTACTTCACCGGATCGCCTGGCAAATCCTCGTCGAGGAAGCGATCTGTGGGGATATCTTAAGGAAAACTTCCCGTCAGAAGCTGGTGGAATTGAAATTGAAAAAATTGTTGAGAAAATGCTGGAAGACCCGGCGCTTCGGGCAACAATCACTTTGACCCGATTGTTCTAGAATTACTATTCATTTCCGTCGCTGATCCTGAATCGGTGGCGGTTTTTTCTTTCCTGCACAAAATCTAAACATTTCCCAATCTCCATTTTTGAGACCAAAAAGACAAAGAAAAGAGATTAGAACCCGCTGGCTATTGACTTTTGGCGATTTGTATGCTACAATGGCTATATCAGTTAGAAGATCTAAAGTATTCTTTAATCGATTTGGTTGGTTGCCACTGCGACCACCGCACAATTTCAACACTTTCCAATTTTTTTGGCGTATATTCGTCCAAAGGTAAGTCAACTTAATAATTGTCGGCACCGACCAATCTAACTATTTTTCAGTCATTCGATTTTTTTGACTATAATCTGGTCCAAGTTAATTTATCCTACTATATATAATGGCAAAATATTGCCATTTGTAGGCACTTGAAATTAAGAAAAAGTCAGCTGAATAAAAAAAATACTCTACTATTGTATAGCGGGGTATTTTTGAATAAAAAACTGGATTTTTTGGATGTTTTCAGCTATGATAAAATCAATTATTAAGTTTTTACTTTTGACTTTTGTATTTTGATTTTTGAATTTTAATCGGGGTGTAGCGCAGCCCGGTAGCGCGCATCGTTCGGGACGATGAGGTCGCTGGTTCAAATCCAGTCACCCCGACCAGCCCTCGTAGCTTTCCGACGCTTCGGTCGGAATCCCGACATTCGCTTTTTGCGAATCGTCGGGGCAGTGGATATGTGGTGATTCGACGCTTGCCTATGAACATTTCATAACTCAATTCTATCATAAGTTAGCCAATAGGGGGGTATGGCTTAAACACAAACCAAAAAATCCCCTTATGAGGGATTAGTTGGTCAGCTTTTGTTGATACTATCTATTTAGTGAACTGAAAAGAGGCAAGGAAATTACTGAAATTGGCATCAGAAGTATTACTCATTACTTCATAATGTTTTCCGCCATTTACCGAAAAAATCCACAGAGCAGGAGCATCACTGCTGTTCGATTTGGTAACCGTTAGCTTGGTTGCAGCTACTCCGCCAAGTGTGGTAGTTGCTTTTGTAGATGTATAATTAGAAGGCAAATCTGTTATTGCACCAGATACCCAAGTATTTAATGATTGAGTGCTTGAAAATGCAGAGATACTTTCACTACCGAAATCTACGGTAAAACTTTCAGCATTTATCTCTCTTGGTGTAGCAGTTGATGGGTATTTGACAGAGAAATTATATGTAGCATTTGTGTAAGTTTTCCAACTGGCAGTTGGGTCAGGCGTGGTGGTTGTAGTTGGCGTAGTTGTTGTTGTAGGTGTGGTTGTTTGAGTAGAAGTGGTAGACTGAGCATTTGCAAGAGCTTGTTCAGAATCGGATACCTTATTATTGAGGTCAGTAATTTGTGATTGCAAGTTGTCTTTATCTTTCGTTGCCTTCGAATTAACCAAATAATAAGTTCCTCCGCCAATGATTCCTGCTGTTACTACAACTGAAATAACAATCATCCAAACTGGTTTCATTTTTTACCTCCCCATATTAAAATAATCTTTTTTATAGCTATATTTATTATAGAAATAAATGCTCAGTTTTGCAAATTGCTGGCGTATTCGCAATTTTCACACTCTTTGACTTGTTTTGTTCTTTGGAAGATTTCGTCAAGTTTTTCTTTTTGCTCTGGCGATAGTTCTTTGGTTTGTGCTGGCTCAAAGTTGACATCAAGCACACGCTTCGTTGAAAACTCGTCAGGATATTTTCGCTCCAACCACCAAGCGGATGCTTTCCAATCTTTGGTGTTTTGGAAAGTTCGGAGGCAAGCAACCTTGAAATCTAACAATTCACGCTCAATCAACTCAGAAAACTCAGGTTTTTCTTTCTTCTAAGTGTAGTAAGTTTCCTCCGAAATGCCAACAGCGAAACAAACGTCTTTTGCAGTCAATCCGTCTTTGAGATATTCAAGTATTTGCTTTGTAATAGTTTCATTGTATTTCATATAACATATAGTTCGAGCAGCTTTTCCCCTATAACAGATTATTCTTTTACTATGACCGTTCCCTCTGGTAAAGGCGAATGGTCAGTTTCAGCCACCGTGCCATCTTTACAAATCAGATAATTTTCAGGGGATTTTGGCTTCCCCTTTAATTTTGCTAAGTTTTTTGGAATATCCGCCTCCGCCCTTTCAAGATTGTTGAAAAGGTCAGCCAAGTTCTTTGAATCGTTTAGTTTATCGTGGCGGTTTTCCATAGTTCTATTATACCATAATCAAGCTGTTTTATAGCACAATAACCATCGTTTCTTCTTTTGGTTTATATTCAGCAATAAAGGTAGCCAAACCCTCGTTGAAGTTCTTAACAAACTCAAACTTTTCTGTTAAGATAGAAAATAGTTTGAGATAGGTTTGTCTCTCTCGACCAGCCCTCGTTGCTTTCCGACGCTTCGGTCGGAATCCCGACATTCGCTTTTTGCGAATCGTCGGGGCAGTGGATATGTGGTGATTCGACGCTTGCCCTTGTAGCTCAGTGGATAGAGCGCCACCGTCCTAAGGTGGGCGTCGCAGGTTCGACTCCTGCCAAGGGCACCAGATAGGAAAAGTCAAAGAGTTTTGGTTCGCCTCGCTTCGCTCGGCGACTAATTTGTATTCAATTTTGGGGGTAAAAACGAATTCACGATTTCGCATTTTGGCGCTGTCGCCAAACCT
>JAPLVH010000016.1 GCA_026397205.1 Candidatus Berkelbacteria bacterium
AAAAAAATGATGTTCTACATCACTATTTTATCAATACAGGAGCTAATTTTATATACTTTTAGTCGACTTTTTGATGAAATTAATCACTACCAAACTGACATATTAAGCCATCATTTTGAGAGGGAATTGGCGACAGCGCCAATCATCACCAAATCCAGACCGTGGTTAGCTCCCTCACTTTGATACGCTAGCGTATCAAAGTGAGGGAGCTAATCGTGAGATAAAAATGATTTCTTGTGGATAACTTTTTGTCAACAAAAAAAGCGGCCGGGATAACCAAACCGATTTTTTAAAATGGTTCTATTTCAGCAAAAGTGATTTCATCTGTTTGGCGATGAGTTTGATGGCGTAAATAGGCGAAAGCCGATATAGCAAATTCATCAATTTACTATCGCTACCCAAAAAAATCTGTGGTTTGTTTTTTTCGATGCCGATGATGATTTGTTTCGCCGCTTCGCTTGCCGGCAAGGTCTTGTAATTTTTGCCACTGCCAACTTTTGGCGCTTCGATTCCGGAATTTTTGCTAATATTTGTCGCCGTTGCTCCCGGAAAAACGACCGAAACACTAACATTCGTATCCAACAACTCTGCATATAATCCTTCGGTGAATAATTTTACCGCCGCTTTCGAGGCGCCGTAAACACTCTGGCCGGGAACCGGCAGAAAACCGCCCATGCTCGAGACATTTACAATGTAACCCTCTTTCCGTTTCAGAAGATGTGGTAAAAAAGCTTTGGTCATAAAAAGAGTACCATAAAAATTAACATCCATCACCTTGTTGATTGTTGCGAAGTCAAGATCGTTGATTTTGACAAACGGCTGGATAATGCCGGCATCATTAATTAAGATATCAACCTCGGTTATTTCGCGAGACAATTTTTCCACCGCTGATTTGTCGGAAATATCGAGATGATGAGTTGTCAATTTACTCTCACTTTCGCTGATTATCTTTTTCAGCTCGCCCAAAGAATCATCTCTTAAATCAACGGCAATAATTTTGACACCTTTTTCTAATAGTGCCAAAACCAGCTCTTTGCCAATTCCCGAACCGGCGCCGGTAACAACCGCAGTTTTATTTTTCAAAAGCATTTTCCTCCTCGGATTACTTGTTTTTATTATATCAAAAAAGGGCCGCGAGTTTTTCGCAGCCCTTTTCCCAATCAGGCTAGGTGCTATCGTCAAAGGATTTTTTCATCTTGACCTCCAATTTATTATTTCGAATCTAAACTAACTTTATCAACCGGATCTGAATTATTGCTTAATGGCAGTTTTGAGGTTGATAAAAAAACGGAAATCGGCTACAATTTTATCATCGGGCCCGTAGCTTAGTTGGTAGAGCGCCTCATTTGCAATGAGGAGGTCGCAAGTTCGAATCTTGTCGGGTCCACCACCCCATGTCGCCCCGAAGGGGCTAAGCGGGGTGTCCCGCGAAGCCTTGGCAAAGTGGGACAAAATTGCAAGCCCTGGAAATAAAAAACGGAAATATTTCCGTTTTTTTGTTTGAAAATTTAGTAATTAATTAAATAGTAAAACGAGCCAATAATCATTAAAATACCGATGATTCGCCAAAAAGTGATCGTCGAACCTGGACCCAAAATGCTTTCGACCCAAGGAAAACGCCCCAAGGTGTTAAACAAAAATAGCGCAAAATAAATGCAACAAAAACCGAGGGCGATAAAAATAAAAAACCAAAGAAATTTCATACTTTCATTATATCAAAAAATATTGTCAATTTTACTAATTATGCCGTGCCAAAGGCCAAGAAAATATGATTTGACTGCCGAGAGATTTTGGCACCGAAAGAGATTTCGTGGCAAGCGGATTAGGAATTGACCGAGATATGCCGACGGACGAAAATACCATGGGAAGTTTTTTCTGATTAAGATGAAAGGATTTCTGGCATATAAATAAGCGGAAAAAGCGTTCAGTGAATTTGAAGTTTTGATGTGAGATATTAACGGCTCGGCCAAAATATGAGTTTCAAATCCGGCATGTTGAGCCCGGAGTGAAAAGTCCGGATCGTCAAAATAGATGAACAGGTCTTCATCGAGAAATCCAATTTTCTCAAAAACTTCTCGCCGAATCAACATGCAACAGCCGTTTGCAAAATCAACCTTACCCGATTTAAACTTTTTGGGGAGATATTTCTTTCCAAAGTTTCTGTTTCTTACATAACCCCAAAAGCGATTGATGATGCCACCGGCATAAAAAACAATTTTTTTATTTTTCGCTGACAAAATGATCGGGCTGGTTATCTTCGCCGAAGTATTTTTTTGATATTTCAACAAATCGGCCAGAACATTAGGTGAAACAGTTGTGTCACCATTTAGCAACATAACATGGCTCGAACCGTTCTCGAGGGCTTTTCTAATTCCTAAATTACTGCCGGCACAGAAACCGATATTTCTTCCTATATTAATAATTGTTACCCGAGGAAAATCTCTTGTTTCTGATTTTAACCAACCAATTTTTCGACTATTATTGACCAAAATTAAATCAAAATCGTATTTTTCTATCTTTCTTAGCGAATCTAGGAAATCTCGAAATTGACTGATCGGATCCGTAAGAATCACTGTCACGATTGTGATTTTTTCTAACATTTCTTTAGTCCTTTACTACTCGTTGCCTGAATCCAAATCGCTTGATTTTTTTTCTTCCTGATGTGATCGTAATACCCTAAAAAATGCGAAAAAATCTCCGTTGCTGCCGCAAAAGTGACTGTCATCGGTTGCCGCCTAATTTGGAACAAAAAAAGCTTAATTAAAACCGCTCGCTCCATTGTCGGTGGTGAATAATCAATGTTCGCTTTTGCCATTTTGAAGTAGCCGAAGTGAATGCTGCGGCGGCGAGAAATATGCTCCGAAAGTAGTGACGGTGGCTTGATAAATAATTTGGCTTTCGGCGCATAAACAACCCGATATCCATTTTTCTTAACCAGCGCCTCGATCAATGGTTCGTCAACCGGAAAATCATAAGTGATTTTATTAATTGCAGTTTTGTTCACCAACATAAAAGAAACTATCTTCGGATTTTTTAGAGCGATTTGGTGATGCCAGCTCCAAAGAATCTGATTTATTTTTTCAGTCAAATTCGGTTTTTTCGAAAGTTGGCAAATTGCTTGCGGTCCGACCAGCCCAACATCATCTTTCATTTTTTTTAGCAATTCTGATATTGAGTTTTTTGACGGCAGATTATCTGCGTTAGCGATAATAACTAAATTAGTTTTCGAGAGAGCCAAAATTTCATTGATCGCCACATTTTTCCCTCTTCTTTTTTTTCGGCTGATTAAAATAATATTTCGAAATTTTTGATTTAGCCCCCGAACAATCTCCTCGGTTTTATCAACACAGCCATCAACAACAATGATAATTTCGGTCAACTTAAAATTGCCCCTTTGCCTAATTATTGCCAAAATGACTTGCTCGATGTCTTTCTCCTCGTTGCAAGCCGGAATTCCAACCGAAATTTTTATTTTTGATTTCATTTTTGAAAGTCACGCGAGATAAAAAACTTTTTCTCCGAATCGGTACTAAAAATCATAATCCTGGCATGACTATTTACGCCAACATTAACTTGACGACTCACATTTTCCTCGTCGCCGGAAGAAAGGGATATATTTTTGAAATTAATTTTTGCCACATCGGCATCAATAACTCCCGAGCCGATTATTTGCGAAATATCCCAAGCAACATCAACCTCCCGGTTCATCAAAACCGAACCAAAAAGAAAAACTTTGCCATTGCCGACAGAAATTTCCGACAAACTATTGCGCGAATCGATAGGAAAATTATAATCATAGCCCAAATCCAAATTATTGGTTTTCAAAATCGCCGACTCGAGCCCACCGGTTCTCGTGTACTTTGAGCGAATCCCGAGCACTTGTGCCAAAAACGAAGGAGTGTCGCCGAGCGAATCCTCGATCTTGTCGACAATCGGACCGTCAAGATAATTGGTGCCGAGAATTTTTTCCGCTCCGGTCCAGCCGATTTTGCTTGGCGAATTATCGCTGGTGATGTTGACGCCGCGCACGCCATAATAGTAGCCGATCCCATCGCCAGCCCAAATTAAATTTCCGCCGCTATTTATCCATGGTGTAATTAAGTCATGATTTGGTGAATAAATTGTTTCCGGCAAAACACCATTAGCCATAATAATTATCGAATTTTTGTCAGCCAGCGCATCAACTAAGCTGTTCGAATCAACTAATTTAATATTTTGGTCTAAATTTTTGATTTGAAATTCGGAAAGCAGATGATTGTAAGCACCGATAGTATTTCCCAAAGTTGTACCAACAAAAGGATAATTCTGGTCAAAGTAAAAATAGATTTGGCGTTCTGGTGGTAGATTTTTAAGGGGAATTTCAGCGATCGTCAAATCATAATTTTGGTTTTCCTTATCAGAAAAATTGACAGAATAGCTAAAAGAATTATTTTTAAAACTGCCGGCATTTATCGTCGCCAAGTTTTTTTTACTTGTTGAGTTTTGATAAAAAAACCAGCCAAGAATCGCAATAATTCCGGCAATTCCAATCCCAATAAATAAATTTTGGATTCTATTTTTTTTCATTTTTTTCGGATTTCGACATTCGGATTTCGGATTTGATTTCTAAACATCTGCCTTATTATACTAAATTCGGCGGCAATCAGCCAAATTGCCGAAAACAAAAAAATATCGGCATAAATTTTTGAATTGATCAGGCCGGGAATTTGGCTAAATCGAATATACTGATCAGCCATATTTTGGATTGAATAGCCGAAATATGAAAGAGGGAAAAATAAAACTTTCCATGACATTGAGTGAATCCCGAGATAAAACAAAAAGCCGGCGCCGGTGAAACTTAATATTGATGATAACTTAACTTGATTTTCCAATACGAGCGCCAACAAAAATGGTAAGGCCCAAAGCAAATAATTTGGATCGGTTCTGCCGGAGAAAAAATAAATCAGAAAAAAAGTCGTGACGATAATTTTTTCTAATTCAAATTTGTCGACAATTTTATTTTTATAAAACCAGCGGCGAGCAAAGTAATAAGCAACGAATGGCGAAAAATAAAGCCCGAAAGTCATAAAATTCGACAATGATTTTTGATGATGAAAAATTGCCGATTGTAAAAATGGCAGATAATTTATCGCCGCAAAATTCATCGAACCCTCAAAACCGATTGTTGAAAATCGGGTAAATGTCACAACCGACGATGCTGGAACGAAAATCATATATACCAACATTGCCGACACCGGCAATAAGAAACCAAGCAATAATTTATAGGCGGAGGTAAAATACTGTTTGCTGACGCCAGTGGAAAAAATATAAAACAGGAGTGGTAAAAAAATTAGCGCCGGATAAAGCTTCATCGTTGTCGCCAAACCGATTAAAATTCCCGACCAGAAAAAATTCTGTTTTCTGTAAAAAAGAAAACCTGCGGCTAGGACCAAAATTGGAAAGAGATCAAGCTGACCATGAATCGCCGAGACAAAAATCACCAGTGGATTTAGATAGAAAAAAAGAAGAATTAATTTAATTTTATCTAAGCCGATGTTTTTTTTGTATGTCGAATAAAGAACTAAAAGAAAACCAATTTCCGCCAAGAAAAGTGGGATTTTAGAATAAAAAGCAAAAAACGGCGTCGCGACATTTGGCCAAAAAAGCAAGCTGGCGGCCGAAAGTTTGTCAACAACAGCCGAGTAATGCGACCACTGCGATGGATTGGAAAAAATTGTCAGCGGATAATAAACAACTGACAAAATTGCCGCTAATCCCGGAGGATAAGAAAAAGTTTTATTGGTATATACTCCAATCCCCGATTTTAAATCGGCGGCAAATTGAAACCAAACGCGAATGTCATTGTTCCAAGAGGTGATTCCAGCCAAAATCAACCGGACCAAAAGTCCGGCAATCATAATCACCCAGAAATTTTTTACCAACCATTTTGAAAATTTGGACATTGTTTTTTCTCACAAAACACAATTTCTATTATTGTTCGAACGGCTGAGTGAGAACTAGAATGATCCTTGTTGACTTCTCGTTCGATTCCTCACTCGAAGAATAATATCTTCGCCGCCTCAAATATCATCAGAAATCTGAACTTTGATTTTTCGTTTTGACAATTTTTGAAATTGATCGGAACTTCAGAAATTTTTGCACCGGATTTGATTGCATATTTTTTCATTTGAATCTGAAAACCAAAACCGTTTATGTATTTTCGATTGATAATTTTTTCCAATAACGATGACTTCCAAAGATAAAATCCACCTGTCCAATCAAAAATTTTCTTTGATATTATCTTTCGGCAAAGAAAATTTCCAACTCGACTTATAATCCGCCGACTAATCGGAAAGTTCTCCACTTTACCACCTTTTGCATAACGCGAACCAATAACCAAATCAGCACCTTTGGATATTTTACCTAGCATTTTTGGAATAACACAAGGATCATGGGCACCATCGCCATCCATCATTAAAATTAAATCATACTTTTTCATACTTTTTTCAAAACCGAAAAAATAAGCACTTTGAAGTCCGAGTTTTTTTGGCCGGATTTGGTAATCAAATTTTCCGCGATATTTTTCTTTCGACTCCAGTAAAAAATCTGCAGTTCCGTCGGTTGAATTATCATCAATAATCAAAATATCAAACCCCAGAGCTAATAATTTTGGCACCAGAATTTTCAGGTGCGGAAGTTCATTAATTGTCGGAATTATTACGATTTTCGTCATTTTTGTTATAATAAAAATATGAAAGAAAAAAAGCGACTAATTCCATTCTATGCAATTTCCGGCTACTATTCAACCTCCGGGAATGATTTGGGACTCGCCGGCACGATAAAACATGTTTTGAAGATTATTGCTGATTTTGTTTTCGAGTTCTGGATCTGGATTTTACTGGTGATAATTCTGTTTTTGATAATCTTTTTTTGGATCAGGCGCAAAAAAAAGAGCTCCAAAACTGAGGATCTCTCTTTGCCGGCATTAATTTTAGCCAACAACATCGAAGAACTCTAAGTAATCACGTTTGTTGAATGGCCTGCTATCCGTAGTCCGCCCATGGCGGACGTAAGATGGTGCATCTGGCTGGAATCGAACCAGCGACTTCTTGAATGTGAATCAAGCGCTCTAACCGCTGAGCTACAGATGCTCAAATTTTTTGGTATAGTAAACGATCTTTCCTGATTTTTTAAGAGAAAATGATTTTCGGATAAGTTCGAGAAAACGATACCAGCTGATTGCAAAACGAAATTCGTGAAGTTTAATAACTTGTGGCAGTTGACGAAATTTTCTGATGATTTTGAATTCTTTTGGGTTAATAATTTTCTTCATTGCCGGATTACGACTGACGACGAAAATATTTTTTTGATTTTTTATTGCGCTTTGATATGCCGATTCGAAAAGCATTTTCCCAATTCCTTGGCCGCGAAATTTCTCGGCGACAATAAAACCGGAAAGCTCGGTCCAATTCTCGCCAAATTCAAAATTGATACATGAACCGGCAAATTCACCATCAATAAATCCCTTAAAAACATTTTTCTGCCGCAAAAGCTCTCGCCTTGAATAGCCGGTAATATCCGCGGATTTTCTTATTTCCGCCTGAACAATTTTGGCTTCATGGTTTGAAAATCTGGCTTCAATAATTTTTAACTCTTCACTTTTCATTTTAAATTTTATGGTTTGCCAAGCGAAGCCACAATTTATTGTGGCGAAGTTTGGTGGACCTACCGAGAATCGAACTCGGAATTCTACAACCTGCCCACTGGCTGGTGGACCGTACTGGATTCGAACCAGCGGCCTCATCAATGCGAATGATGCGCTCTACCAACTGAGCTAACGGCCCAAGCTATGGCAGGCGGGTGTGAATGTAGTATTATACCATTTAATTATATGCCCTTTTCTCGTTTGATTATAACTGATTGATCACAAAATTTCCAATTTGTACAAAAAAATCCCAGATTTCTGGAATATTTCTGGTGGGCATGGTCCGCCCATGGCGGACGACCCCGTCATTATCTGCCTGCCCCGCACCGATTTTGCCTTATGGTTCGCGTACATGGACTCGAACCATGGACCTCGTCATTATCAGTGACGCGCTCTAACCAACTGAGCTATACGCGCTTCAAAATTGGGCAAGTACTGCGGGCAGGTCAGTGACCATAAACCAGAATAAATTCGGTTTATGGTAAACGTGCTCCCTGTCCTTCCGATGCTATAGCGAAGGAGGATAACCTCCGCCAAAGGCGGATCGGCCTTTGGTCGAAACTGCTCCGACGATTCTATCGGAGTCCCGACTTTCCGTCGGGAAGCTACATACCCAAACTTTTACAATCTTAATACTACCAAATTAAAGCTATTTTTGCAAGAAAAAATCGTGGCTACGTTAGCCACGAAATGTTAGGAAGTTTTTTCAAACGGTTTATTTGTATCAGGATCAATCCCGGCACGGATTTTTGTTACTCGTTCGTGATGCTGAATAATACTTTCATACCAATAATAAAGCATAACTGCTCCAGCGATATATGCTAAAATGATTGGATGTTCGACGATTGAAAACAGAGCAGCGCCAATAATCAGAACAAGGAGCACTTCCATCTCGCACACCTCCTGGTTGTGTATTCCCATCATAACAAATTATTATTTATTGTCAATGATCCATCCTTCACTCTACGAGCCGCAGAGGATTCTTTGCCGTTTTGCGGTAAAGAAAAAGCCATCCGGTGCGGCTGGGTGGCGAGGGAAGACAACGACTAATGGGATGATTGCCCCGCCTTCCAATCGGGCGGGGTTTGGCGGTTGGGACCGGGCTAGTGCGACAGGCCGATCTAGCCGTCCTCGTCCACCGCCATGGCTTTGCGGCGGCTTAGCCGCGGGCTGGTGCGACAGGTGTTTCGATTGTACATAGGCAATCAATCTCCTTTCGCTGAACTTCTATTTTAAGAATATCAAACCAAATTTGCTTTGTCAAATGACCCGTTCTTCGCTCAAATTCATTTCGAGGACTACGACCTCGCAAATGAATGTTCGCTTTGGAGGGTTGTTTGTCGTTTCCCGGCAAACAAAAAATCCGCATTTCTGCGAATAATTTTTTCCGCATCTGTCCGCGCTTCTTTGTCCGCATTTGTCCGCGTTTTTGACCTCTAAGTAGTGGTAATTTCGCCGCCGTAACATATGTCAAAAAATTGAATATGATCGACCAATGGGCCGAGTATTAATCGGCCTGTTTTCCTTAGAAAGGAGGTGATCCATCCCCACCTTCCGATAGGGATACCTTGTTACGACTTAGTCCTGATCACCGATCCCACCGTGGTGCCCTGTTGGGCGCTTCAGATGTTACCGGCTTTCCTGACTTGACGGGCAGTGATCGCGATTAGTTAGTCACTATCGCACCCCAAGCCGATATCTTATCGGCCCTCCGACTTTTTGCGCCGGAGCTGGACGTGCGCGTCTAACGCATCCAGCGAGTCCTTAAGTTTAATTTCCATAATTATCTTCAAACCAATAGAAGTTAGATGTTCTCTCCTTTTAATCATTTCAGCAACCTTGCAAAATTTTTCAAATTGCAATCGCTTTTTTGCTTGAAGCGGATATTTCTGAAAGAAAGGAATTATCTTTGAGTAAATATCGGAGAAATTTCCCACCTTGTATTTGACATGCGGTTTCCATTTCGAATATCGCTCATAATTCAAGCGATAAATATTTCCGCAGTCAAAAACCTTTTTGATTTCTTCCAATATCTCAACATCATCTTCCCGAAGTTCAATTTCGAAAAATAATCTAACTTCAGTTTTTCTGCCGGTATGCTTTGAGAATGAGATGCAAAAGCATCCTTCACCATCAACAAAACCGACAATATAAAATGGATTTAACATAAAGTTTGCTCCTTCTCACATTATACCAAAGTATAAAATGATACTATGAGCGCAGCTGACTTCCTGACGAAAGAATTTGACTAATGATTTTGTCAGGATCTCCCTGGGTCACACAAAAGGCTGTTTCCGACATTCCCACATGGTTTTTGTTGATTGTTCCTTCAAGTACACTTTGAAGTCCAAACACCATTTTTTATTATGAGACTACCGTTTGCATATAGGACCCTTCGGGCTTTTTCTTACGAAAGAAGCCCTGTCCGCAGCTATCCGCTTTCGCGGAAATGGATTTCCGGTTTGATGAAATAAATCAAAAAAACTGGGCACCATTTAGTCTTTTGCGCTGCCAGGCGCATTTATTTTGTACAAGACCCGAGAACGTATTCACCGTAGTATGGCTGACCTACGATTACTAGCGATTCCGACTTCATGAGGGCGAGTTGCAGCCCTCAATCCGAACTGGGGGTAGATTTAAAAGGATTAGCTCCGCTTTACAGCTTGGCAACCCATTGTTCTACCCATTGTAACACGAGTGTCGCCCAGGACGTAAGAATCACGCTGACCTGACGTCATCCCCACCTTCCTCCGACTTAACGCCGGCAGTCCTGTTTGAAAAATTCAACAAACAGCAGGGGTTGCGCTCGTTAACCGACTTAACGGGA
>JAPLVH010000002.1 GCA_026397205.1 Candidatus Berkelbacteria bacterium
CCGAAAAGTCAAAGAAAAAGACAAAAACCCAAAAGAAAAACAAGAAACCAACAAAAAAATCACTTGAAAAGTGAGGTTTTTAATTTAGAAGACCATTTTTTTCAAAAATTAATCAATTTAGAGGTTTGGCGACAGCGCCATATTGATTTTACAAATCCGATCCGACAGGAGGATGATTGGGATGCCGAACGGATACAATTATTCAGAACAAAGGCACAATGGACATGATTATGGCGATGATGTTCACCGCACTTATGATTGCAAGTTTGGTTGTGGTTGTTCAATGGGACAATCATCATCACATGGGCCGCTTGGCGTGGATCCTTTCGGCGAATGCCCGGGGAATCCAATTGAAGGAAAATCACTTGGCAACATGACGGCGGACACAGATTTCGTAGTCACGCGGCGGTTCAAAGAACTTGAACGGCGGTGTTACAAAGCTGAAGATACTGTTCGTCGAACGCGGCCGGCAAAAAAGTATTTGGCTGAACAGAATGAGGTGAAAGATACAGAGATTTGTAATTTGCGCAATAAACTTCTTCAGATTACTCGAATTGCAAAAATTGATCTCGAAAAAGAATAGAAAATGCCAAACAACACAGCCCGAAGAATTCTTCGGGTTTTTTCTTTGACAAACCGAAATTTGTTTGCTAAGATAAAAATATCAAATCATTAATCCATCCCAAATAGTTTTTTAGAAAATTATCTCGGGCTGGATCCCGAGATTTTATTTTTGGAGCCATAGCTTTCCGACGCTTCGGTCGGAGTCCCGACATGAAATCGTCGGGGCAGTTGGTCAGAGCGACTCATTTACACTGAGAAGGTCGGGGGTTCGAATCCCTCTGGCTTCACCAAATGCCGAGGTGGTGAAACCCCAGCACCAGAACAAGGTTCGGTGCGGAGCAAGTTGGTATATTTACCCCGTACTCAAATGTGCCGCGGTGCTGGAATTGGCAGACAGGCATGCTTGAGGTGCATGTGTCCGCAAGGACGTGGAGGTTCAAGTCCTCTTCGCGGCACCATTTGTAGTGCGGGGCACGCAGCCTTGAGGTGGCTGTGGGAGCAATCCTGTGCAGGTTCAAGTCCTGTCCTCGGCACCAAGTAAATTTTATGAAATCTGGTTTCGTCTACATAATTCAGCGAGTCGAAAAGGATGAGTTTTATATTGGTAGTGCAACTGATGTCGAAAAAAGATTAAATCAGCACAACGCCGGTAATGTGACAGCGACAAAATATAAAAGACCATATAAATTAGCTTTTTGCCAGAAATTTGAATCGCTTGATGAAGCAAAAAGAATTGAAAGAAAAATAAAAAACTGGAAAAGGAAAGATTGGATTATAAAAATTATTAAAGATGGGAGAATAAAATTTTTGGACGATTAGCTCTCCGACGATTTTGCAAGGCAAAATGTCGGAGTCCCGACATGGAATCGTCGGGGCAGTTGGTAGAAAATTTGGACGATTAGCTCTCCGACGATTTTGCAAGGCAAAATGTCGGAGTCCCGACATGGAATCGTCGGGGCAGTTGGTAGAAAATTTGGACGATTAGCTCAGTTGGTAGAGCTACTCATTTACACTGAGAAGGTCGCAGGTTCGAGTCCTGCATCGTCCACCAAAATTTTTTTAGCAAGTCCTCTCTTGCCCACCAAAAATAAATAATAAATTCGGAATTTCCATTTTTATTATTTATAATTTATTATCTAGCTATGCAATTTCCCCAAAATTTTCTGACAACTGAATATCTTTTTTCTGCAGTTCGGCCGGCAGACCCAAAACGATTTTTGATCGAGCTGGGAATTTTTGCAATTATTATCATCATCGCAATAATTCTCGGTTTCAACAAGAAAATTCATCGCGGACTTAAGAATCGGCTTTACAATTTTCTTTTGACGATCGGAATTCTTGGCGTAATAATTCTTTGGTTTCGCTGGGAGAGCATCAATTATCTTGGCAATCGTTTTGTCGAAATTTTACTACTTCTAACAATCGTCATCTGGTATTTTGCGATTACCGCTTATGCTGTTTTCAAAATGCCGCGTGAAGTTCGGTTGCGAAAATCCGAGGACCGTTACCGATATTATCTACCAAAAAAGAAATTAAATAAGAAAGGAAAATAATGGTGGAAAAAGTTGAAAAAGTAAAAAAAGAAAAGGCCACCGACTCGATGGCCGAACTGATCGAGGAAGCTGGCGATGAACTTTTGCCATACTGTGAGGGTGAAATTGTCGAAGCGAAGATTTTGTCAATCTCGAAAAACAAGATTTGGGTTGATGTCGCCGGTCTATCGCTCGGCTATGTTCCGGAAAAAGAGATTACCTTAAACTCTGATTTGAAGGTCGGCGATACGATTTTTGCCTATGTCATTCTTTTGGAAAATGAGGACGGCAATGTTGTTTTGTCGCTGAAGCGCGCCGACCGCGAAAGATACTGGAAGGATATGGAGGAGCGCTACAAAACCGGTGAGCCGGTGGAAATTACAATTAACGAAGCGAACAAAGGTGGATTGATCTCGGAAATTGGCGGCATTCCCGGTTTTTTGCCGGTGTCGCAACTTTCGGCCGAACATTATCCGCGGGTTTCCGGCGGCAATCGCGACGAAATTTTGTCGCGACTCAATCAACTGATCGGCCAGAAAATTTTTGCTAAAGTTATCAACGCCGATAAAGCGGCAAACAAATTGATCTTTTCCGAGAAAGCCATTGATGCCGAAAAGTTGGCGTCGAAAATTGAAAAATACAAATTTGGCGATGTTGTCGAGGGCAAAATTTCCGGCATCGTTGACTTCGGGCTTTTCGTCAAAATTGATCCTCTGGTTGAGGGCTTGGTTCACATCTCGGAAATTTCCTGGTCGCGCGTCAATGATTTAAATAAAGTTTTCAAAGTTGGTGACACGGTTAAAGTGATGATCATTGCTCTTGATAACGGGAAGTTATCGCTGTCGTTGAAGCGGCTTGCCAGCGATCCCTGGACCGAAGCGGCGAAAAAATACAAAGTCGGCGACAAGGTTTTGGGCGAGGTGACAAAGCTAACACCGTTCGGCGCTTTTGTTTCGCTTGACAAAGAGATTGACGGTTTGGTTCATGTCTCCGAACTTTCCGACCAACACATCATCGATCCGGGCCAAGTCGTTTCCTTGGGCAAAGAGTATGATTTCAAGATCATTTCGATCGAACCGGAAACACATCGCTTGGGATTAAGTTTGAAAGCAGCAAAAAAGTCGGAGGAAAAAGAAAATCCAAAATCCAAAGATCAAATATCAAATGAAGATCAAAGTCCGAATGGTGAGATAAAACCAAAAACCAAAAAACCTCGGCCAAAGGCCGATCGTCCTGTGGACGAAAAAGTTAAAAAAACCAAAACCAAAAAGGAGGTAAAATGATTATCACGCGAACTGGCGAGGAGAGTTTTAAGATCAAAACCAGAGATGCCGAGATAATTCTGACACCGGAATCGCTGGAGATTGACAGTTTTGTTATTGACGGACCGGGTGAGTATGAGCGAAAAAATATTTTTGTCGAAGTGCCATTCGAGAAAACCGCCTTCAAAGTTTTAGTCGAAGAAATTTCGATTTTGTATCCGTCGCGAACGAAAAAATTCACTGATGTCGAAATTGAAGAGCTTGATGGCGTTGATCTACTCTTTTTGCCCGGCGGCGAAAATGACTCAATGAGTTTGAAAGATGCACTTGAGCTTTCAGCGACGCTCGAGCCGAACATTACAATCCCCTACGACTACGCCGACATCGAAACGTTAAAAAAGTCCGGCATTGAGGGCGAGACGACAAAATCGGCCAAGATCTCCAAAGCGACAATGCCAGCGGAGGGGAATCAAATTATTTTTCTTGAAAAATAATTTGTGAATTAAGAATTAAGAATGCAGAATTAAGAATTGCGGATGTGGAATTTCCTGAAATTCTCAATTCTTAATTAAATTCTAAATTCTGAGATCTAAAATCTTAATTCGTATTCGATGAATTATTCTAAATTGTATTCGCATCTTGAAAATTCCGATATTGAAAACTATCTTTTGATCGCTCACGAACGACCGGATGGCGATACAATTGGCGCGGTTTTGGCTACCGGTGAATTTTTGCGACAGATCGGGAAAAAAGTCATCGCCATTTGCTCGCAGGAAGTGCCAGAACCATTTCGGTTTCTTGCCGGTTGGCAGAAAATCAAAAGCGATTTTCTTCTGGCCGATTTTCAGACGATAATTTTAATTGATAATGGCGACTTAAAACGAACTGGCTATCTTGATCGAATTCGGTTGGCAAAATCGCGCAGAGTCCCAATTATCAATATTGACCACCACCCGAAAAATGATATCTGGAAACTGGTGAGCATCAACATCATCAACGAGAAGGCATCTTCAACCTGTGAAATCGTTTTCGACATCATTAAAAAATTTGCTGGCAAAATTAATGCCGAAATTGCAACCGATTTACTCTGCGGAATTTATACCGACACTGGCGGTTTTCAGCATTCAAATGCCACGCCTATTGCTTTGGATGTCGCGGCGGAGCTTCTTTCGGCCGGCGCAAACTTAAAAAAAATTTCTGACAATGTCTCAAATTTTCACTCGATCGCGCGGCTTATGCTTTGGGGAATTGTTTTGGATCGAGTGCAGAAATCAAAAAACTTCAATTTGATTTATTCGGTCGTCACTCGTGCCGATTTAGAAAAAATTGCTGCCACTGATGCGGATTTGGCCGGCGTCGTCAATATTATGTCATCGGTTCCTGATGAGTTGGCGTCGCTCTTGATTTACGAAACGGCGGATGGTAAAATTAAAGGCAGTTTGCGAACTGAATCAAATAGAATTGATGTCTCGGCAGTCGCGGCACTTTTCGCTGGTGGCGGACATAAAAAAGCGGCCGGGTTTGTGGTTGATGGAAGGATTGAGAAAGTTGGAAATGGATGGAAAGTTGTTTAATAATTAAGAATTCAGAATTAAGAGTTAAGAATTATGGAAGGGAAATCTATTTTAAATAATTCTCAATTCTCAATTACATTCTAAATTCTGAGATCTTAATTCTTAATTTTCTTTTCTTGCCCAGGTGGCGGAATTGGTATACGCGCATCACTTAAAATGATGTGACCTAAAGGTCTTGTGGGTTCAAGTCCCACCCCGGGCACCAAAAAATATCGCTTCGGCGATGTTTTTTTGTTTGACTTTGGAAAACTATTTTGTTAAGTTGAAAATATCACAGGAAGAGGTGAGACAAATGCATGGTATCGATTTGAGCTTGATTTTTGTTGACGCTGCTATTTATCTAGATAATCGCCGAATTGGTAACCCGACTCGTGGATTCGGGAATCATTTCCAATTTGCTAGAACATGGCTTAAACGAACGGCAGTTTATGCAGAAAAAGAAGAATTGCGATGGCACGATGAAGTTTTTCTTGCGAATAATGCGATTAACGGAATAATCGAATTAAATCTTTTGGACCGAGATGGCCGCAAGTTGCAAACATACAAAGATTTGTCAGAAGAGTTGAATTCTATCGCTCAAAGGATGGGGAGAGCGCAACGGCGAAAAAAATATCACGAAAGCGATGATTTACTTCGTGACATTTGCACACAACTTTCCAAACTTTTTGCTTGAATTCCCAGACTGCTGGTTTTGCCGGCAGTTTTTTTATCCGCCTTGGGCGGTGTTTTTCTTTTTCCAAAACATTTGCTACAATTATAAAAGATGCAAAAAGTCAGATCGAAGGTTAAAACTATCATCATCTCCAGTGTGGCAGTGCTTCTCGTCGCTGGCGGCTATTTTTGGTTGCCATCAATTCTTGGCGATTCGGTTTTCCCGTTGAAATATCAGGACACAATCAAAAGGTGGTGTGTCGCTTATGAACCGACCGACCAGGAGTGTCCATTTCAAGAAGCGGGAATTTTGATGATGGAGTCCGGTTTTAATCCGACGGCGGTTTCACCGGTCGGAGCCTTGGGAATCGCTCAAATTATGCCGGCGACCGGTCGAACAATCGCTTACGGCGTCGGCTATCTGGATTTCACCTCCAATAAACTTTTTGATCCGGAGATCGGAATCCAGTTTTCCGTTTGGCAGCTTCATGTTTTAAAACAGAAATACGGCGGTAGCTTTCCAGCGGCGCTGGCGGCTTACAACGCTGGCACCGGCAGCGCCGATCGACTGATCCGAGCCGGAATTTTGGGCCAAGCCGGCTCCGGTGGCACCGCAAGTTATATCCGAAATATTACCGATTATGTCGCGGTTTATCACAAACTTTACCAAAATGATTTGCAAATTACCGGTGGCGTTGCTTCTGTGTCAACGACACCGATTGTCGTCAAACAAGCCCAAACGAGCAACATTGTCTGGGGTCAAATGCTGAAGAATTTGGTCAAAGTGTTTACCGGAAGCCAATAAAAAAGCAATAAGCCAGTAAGCTAATAAGCTGGTAAGCAGGCGAAAGATGAAATCGGCAGAAATTAGAAAAAAATTCTTAGAGTTTTTTCAGGAAAGGGGGCATAAAATTATGCCTTCTTCTTCGCTTGTGCCGGAAAATGATCCGTCGGTCTTGTTTACGACGGCGGGGATGCAACAGTTCAAGCGCTATTATTCGTTTCCTGATGAAATATCGTCAGCAAGAATTGCGACCTGCCAGAAATGTTTGAGAACAGGTGATATTTATGAAGTCGGTGACGAATCACATCTAACTTTTTTTGAAATGCTGGGGAATTTTTCCTTTGGCTGGACGCGGAAAAATGCGGACTTGACGCAGACCAACGCGGGAAAATCATATTTCAAAAAAGAGGCGATTGAATTTGGTTGGCAGTTTTTGACCGAAGAATTAAAAATTGACAAAGCAAGAATTTCAACAACCTATTTTGCCGGTGAAAAGGAAATTCCGGCTGATGAAGAATCGGCAAAAATCTTGGAGGGAATTGCCGGTCTTGATGAAATCAAGCCGACCGGATTTTCTGAAACTTTTTGGTCGCTCGGAACCGAAGGAAGCCCCGGCGGTCCGACGGTCGAATTCTACGTTGACGGAATCGAGGTTTGGAATTTGGTTTTTAATCAATTCGTTTTGCGAGAAGGAAAATATCAGCCGTCAGAGTTTCAAGGAGTTGATACCGGCATGGGGCTGGAACGATTGGTGGCGGTGATCGAGTCAAAATCAGACATTTATGAAACTGATATCTTCTTGCCAATAATTTCCGAGATTGAAAAAATTTCCGACAAAAAATACGGCGAAAATAAAAGGGAATTTCGAATTATTGCCGACCATTTGCGGTCGGCGGTGGCGCTGATTTCCGACGGCGTTGTTCCGGCAAATAAAGATCGAGGTTATGTTCTTCGGCGCCTGATTCGGCGGGCGATTGTCAAAGGTCGGCAAATAGGCATCAACAAAAATTTTACTGCTGATTTTTTTGAGGACAAAAATGTCAAAACAGAACTGGAAAATGAGGAAACGAAGTTTAGAAAGACATTGGAAAACGGGTTAAAAATTATCGAGACGCAAAAAGAATTTTCCGGCAAGGTTTTGTTCGATCTTTATCAGACATATGGGATTCCGCTGGAAATTGTTGTCGAGGAGGCAAAAAATTTTGGTCGAGAAATTGGTAGTGGCGAAATCCAAGAATCGGAAAAATTGTTGCGTCAGCATCAAGAACTTTCACGGACGGCGTCGGCTGGAATGTTTAAGGGTGGGCTTGCTGACGATAAAATTGAAACTACTCGACTTCACACTGCGGCGCATTTGCTTTTGGCGGCGCTACGAATAGTTTTAGGCGCTGATGTTTCGCAAAAAGGATCAAACATCACAGAAGAACGGTTGCGGTTTGATTTCAACCACCAGGAAAAAATGTTGCCGGAGCAAATTACCGAAGTCGAAAAAATTGTCAACGAAAAAATCAGTGAAAATTTGCCGGTTGAAATGGAAGAAATGTCAATTGTTGAGGCAAAATCCTCTGGCGCGACCGGTGTTTTTGACGACCGCTACGGAGACAAAGTCAAGGTTTATATGATTGGCGACATCGAAAATCCATTTAGTCGCGAAATCTGCGGTGGTCCGCATGTTGCGCGCACCGGCGAACTCGGCCATTTCAAAATCACCAAAGAGGAGTCCTCTTCCTCCGGAATTCGAAGGATCAAGGCAATATTAGAATAAATTGTATTGATGTAATTTATTTTAATATTTGATATAATCTTACCAAGATATTAAATGGCCATTGATTATTCTAGTAAATAAATTGGAGGATAATATGGATAAAGAAAAAATTAAAAAACGGGCAAAAAGTATTACTGCCGATGTATTGGAAACATTGTTTATAATTACTGAGGGTTTTGCAGATTTGGCAACCAGTCGAGCGGCGACGTATCGACATTTGCGGAATTATGACCGTGATTATGACTGGACCGAATCAAAACTTGGTAGATGGTTGGATAATTTAAGATATGGCAAATATATTAAAATCACCGAAGATTCCACTAGTAAAAAATCAGTTGAATTCACAAACAAGGGGAAAATCAGAATCATTGATTCGATCGCAGATCAAATTGAAAATGATAACAAAAATCGATTTGTCTCATTTGACATTCCTGAAGACATGACAAACAATCGCGATGGATTTCGACGGGCAATAAAACGTATTGGCTTTAAAAGAATTCAACAAAGTTTGTGGGTAATAAATAAAAATGTTAGTGAACTGGTCGAAATGTTGGCTTATGAATACAAGGTTGAAAAGTATATTGTTTATATCATTGCCGAGAGTTCTGATATTGATGGGATTATTGAAAAAATGTTGAAATAAAAGTCCGCAAAATCTCCAGGAATAATCAATGGCCATTGATTATTCCTGGAAGAATATAACAACAAAAATTTATTTATTAGGTCTTGGGCGGATTTGGGAGTCGTAATTTAGAATAAAAAATGGGCGCGACATTTGTCGCGTCCTTGGTGACCAGCGGTTGATTATTACTTGAAGATAACCAGTAATTCAATTGTGATGAATTCCTTGCCAGTTCCGGAAATTGCATTTCCGAATCTTCCTTCCTTTTTCTC
Organism: Candidatus Berkelbacteria bacterium; assembly: GCA_026397205.1. GTDB lineage: Bacteria > Patescibacteriota > UBA1384 > XYA2-FULL-43-10 > CAINNR01 > JAPLVH01. The sequence goes on from JAPLVH010000002.1 coordinate 9,027, forward strand.
AAGGATTTGCGGAATTTGGTTCGGATGTTTTGCTTTTACTATTGATATCGCTCGACCCTGAATGTCAAAATCTTCGCTTTTGATTGTGTATACTCCGTTTCCGTGATCGATTATTGCTTTTGTTACACCGTCTCGGATTTGTTTTTCTCTTTCGATTTTCCAATTGATTTCCGCATATTTTATTTCTTGTTCAGTTGGTAAAGGACAACCGGCCAAACATATTGCTGTCAATGATAACATTATCAGGAATGTTCTCACTGGATCTGCCTCCTTGGGCGCCGAATTGACAACACCAAAATTGTAGCAGGATTTCTCTTCCCTGTCAATAGGTTTGTTTGAGCTCAAGTGTGGTTCGCCTACTATATATATAGTAGGCCGTGGTTGAGGAAATGATGAAATCGTGCTAGAATTTCAATATGAGCATATTTTCCAGATTTCTCTCCGATTCGTCGCAAAAGGTGGCAGGACGGTATAAAAAACTGATTGAAGAAATCAGTAGTTTTGAGAGTGAGTTAAAAAAAATGTCGGATGCCGAGCTGAAAGATCAAACCGAGAAATTTAAAAAGCGGATAACGGAAAACGGAGAACAGAAGACGGATGAAACTCTTGAGGAAATTCTGCCCGAAGCATTTGCAACAATTCGAGAGACATCAAAAAGAATTTGGGGCGAGCGGCACTTTGATGTCCAGCTAATTGGCGGCGCAGTACTTCATCGTGGTGAAATTGCCGAAATGAAAACCGGCGAAGGCAAAACTTTGGTCGCGACTTTACCGCTTTATTTGAATGCCCTCGCAGGTCGAGGTGTTCACCTGGTGACGGTCAACGATTTCCTCTCAAAAAGCCAGGGCGAAGGCATGGGCGAAATTTACAATTTCCTCGGACTGTCGGTTGGCGTCATTCAAAATCAGCAGATCTCCTATACATTTGAAAAGAAAAAGGACTACAAACATTACTCCGAAGTTGACGGCTCAAATCTTGTGCCCTGCAGCCGAAAAGAGGCCTACGACTGCGACATCACCTACGGCACCAACAACGAATTTGGTTTTGATTATTTGCGCGACAACATGGCGCCGGCAGTCGAAAGTTGCGTTCAGCGCGAATTAAACTACGCCATTGTTGACGAAGTTGACTCGATTTTGATTGATGAAGCCCGAACACCGCTGATTATTTCAGCGCCAGCGGAGGAGTCGGCGTCGCTTTACCAAAAATTTGCCGCTGTCGTCCCGCGGCTAAAAAAGGACGACGATTTTGCCGTTGACGAAAAGGATCGAGTGGTGATGTTGACCGACGCCGGCATTCAAAAAGTCGAGGGGTTTTTGGGAATTCAAAATGTCTACTCGCCGGAAAATATTACGCTGGTTCACCACCTCGAAGAGGCGCTAAAAGCCGAAGTTTTGTTTAAAAAAGATAAGGACTATATCGTTAAAGACGGCGAAATAATTATCGTTGATGAATTCACCGGTCGCTTGATGCCCGGCAGACGATATTCCGAAGGACTTCACCAAGCAATCGAAGCCAAGGAAAATGTTGAAGTCAAACGCGAGTCGCAGACGATGGCGACGATCTCATTTCAAAACCTTTTTCGACTTTATAAAAAACTCTCCGGCATGACCGGAACGGCGGCAACTGAAGCCGAGGAGTTTTATAAAATTTACAAGCTTGATGTTTCCGAGATTCCGACCAACCAGCCGATGATTCGCAGAAATCATCCGGACAAAATTTTCAAAAATCATGGCGGGAAAATGTCAGCGATCATCGTCGAAATCAAAGCGCGGCAGGAAAAGGGTCAGCCGGTTTTAGTTGGCACGGTTTCGGTTGAAAAAAACGAGGAGTTGTCGCGACTTTTGAAGCGCGCCGGGGTCAAGCACGAAATATTAAATGCCAAAAATCACGCCAGGGAGGCGAAAATTATTGCCAAAGCTGGGCAGATGGGCGCTGTCACCGTTGCCACTAACATGGCCGGTCGTGGCACCGACATCAAACTTGGCACCGGCGTCGCCGAACTTGGCGGGCTTTTGGTCATCGGCTCCGAACGCCACGAAGCTCGGCGAATTGACAATCAACTCCGCGGCCGATCCGGCCGCCAGGGCGATCCGGGCGAAAGTCAATTTTATGTTTCGATGCAGGACGACCTGATGCGAATTTTCGGTGGCGAACGGATGATCGGGCTAATGGAACGGCTCGGTTTGCCGGACGACACGCCGATTGAAAACCGAATGATCTCCCGCTCGATCGAATCGGCGCAGAAAAAAGTTGAGGGTCATAACTTTGATATCCGCAAACATTTAGTCGAATACGACGATGTGATGAACTCACACCGGAAATTTGTCTACGGAAAACGACGGAAAATACTTGAGGGAAATGACCCCACTTCGCTCGCCGAAGGCGAGCTTCGCGGGGCAAGCGGAGAAATTCAAAACAAAAGCATCAAAGAAGATATTTTGGAAATTGCCGGACGGGAAGTGGTTAGAATCTTTGCTGCTTTTTCCGCCGAGCCGGAAAAAATCCGGGCGGAAATTGAGGCAATTTTCGGGTCATCGCCAGACGATTTGGACGAAATCAAAACCAAAGAGTTTGTTGCCGAACTTTACGAAAATCGAGAGAAAAAATTCGGCAGTGATTTAATGTGGCAAATCGAGCGAGCGGTTTATTTACAGACGATTGATTTGTTTTGGGTTGAGCATCTGACGACGATGGAGGAACTGCGAACCGGAATTGGGCTTCAAGGTTACGCCCAAACCGATCCGTTGGTCGCTTATAAACGGGAAGCATATCGTTTGTTTCAGGATTTGCTTTTGGCGATCGAGTCACAAGTTGTTCGGACAATTTTCCATACCGAAGTTTCACGGCCACAGCATGTTGCAGTTGAAAAAAATTTGGAATTTCAAGCACCGGATCCGGATCGAGTGGGAGACAAAGAATATCAAAGATCAAAAATCAAAGATCAAAATGATAATTCAAAAATTAAAAAGGATGAAATCGCAAATTCAGCTGGTGTGACGACGATGATTCGGCAAAAGGGTCGTTCTGTTTATGATCGGATGGAAAATAGCGGAAATGGTGAAAACCAGCCGATTCATGTCGGGAAAAAAGTCGGAAGAAACGATCCTTGTTCATGTGGAGCGACTGGACCGGACGGCAAACCGAAAAAGTACAAGAAGTGCTGTGGGAAATGACGAACACTGATTTTGGACACTGATTGGCACTGATAAAAATAAAACTATGGAAATTAGGAAGAAAATTTGGCCGGAGTATTTTGAAGCTGTCAAGTCGGGTAAGAAAAAATACGAACTTCGTTTGAATGATTTTGAAGTTAATGTCGGCGATTTTCTGGTTCTCGAAGAATGGAATCCGGCGACGAAAAAATATACCGGCAGAAAAATTAAAAAGCAAGTAACATTTGTTGACAAATACAAAATCGACGAACTCTTTTGGCCGGAGGAAGAAATTAAAAAAAAAGGAATTCAAATAATTTCGTTCTAGTATTTTTGTAATATTGCGAAAAGCGTATTCAAAAGAGAACCGTCCCCTATATTGTGCGTTGGGTTCAAATAATTTCGTTTTGAATGACATGGTATAATATAGTTATGATAAAAAATGAAAAAATAACGGAATATATTGTCCGCAAAAAATTGGAAGCGGTTGGAATCACGACCGAAAATGATTTTTTAGTTGATGAGCAGATTATTCAAAATCCGATTATTTATAATTTGTTGCGAAGTAAAACGGAAACAGGCACGGGAAAAGGCAAACCGGAATTTTTGATTCAAAATCAAAAAAAAGATTTTTTGATTGTTGTTGAATGTAAAGCTGATATAAAATTTCACGAGTCATTAAATCGAAACCAACCAGCCGGTTATGCTGTTGATGGTGCTCTTTGGTATGCCTCAAAATTATCACGAGAGTTCAATGTAATTGCTATCGCTGTTAGCGGACAAACAGTAGAGGAATTAAAAATTAGCACATTTTTATTACCGAAAGGATCAAACACGTATTCAATTTTAACTGATACAAAAAAAGTCTCGATAACAGACATTATTTCTTGGCAGGATTATATTCGGTTTGCCACTTACGACGAAAATTTAGCAGAAGTCAGAAAAAAAGGATTAAGTAAATTTTCTCGCGACTTGCATAATTACCTCCGCGATTACGCCAAAATTACCGTCGGTCAAATGCCTTTGCTTGTCAGCGGCATTTTAATTGCGCTTATGGAAGAAGGATTTAAAGTCGCGTATCCGAAATATATTGGTTCGGTACTAGCTCAAAAAACATTTCAAGCGATTAAAGATGAAATTAACAGAACAACTCTTGGAGTAAATCAGGACGAGAAAAAACGAGCGATTATAAATGCTTTCAGTTTTATTGAGCACCACCCGGAATTAC
>JAPLVH010000019.1 GCA_026397205.1 Candidatus Berkelbacteria bacterium
TCTGGCGATTCCGAAGTGTTTGCTGGTTTTGGTTGCGTTTTCTTCTCCAACTGTTTGATAGAAGATTATCCATTCTAAACGAAGTTGGGCTTTTGCTGACAACTTATCTTTAGCGATACCTCTCCAAAGTTTAAACTTATCAATCCTTGCAATTGGCTTTGCCTTTAAGTAATATTGGTATTGGTACATTTGGGTTCCTTTCTAGGCCCCAGTGTACCATTTTTTATTGGCCAACTGTCCAAGAGGTTAATCATCATCTCCATAGTTGGCGGAAAGAATGTAAGCACACGGAAAAGAAACACAGAATTAACACGGTTCAACAGAGATTGCTTCGTACCTCGCAATGACAAAACGTAAAAATAAAATCCTTGTGCTGGAAACGAAAATTTGCTACTATGTAAGCAGTAAGTCCTAAGCTGGTAAGCCGTAAGCAATACGGAAAATCCGAATTGGCTTAAAACTTACAAACTTACAGCTTATAGCTAATATTTATGAAACGTTCCGAACTGTTTTTTTCCGTATTACTTCTTCCGATTGATGCGGCGATGATCGTCGTCTCTTTTGTCGTTGCTTACTATTTGCGAATTAAGGCCGGCTTTCTGCCGGTCGAGTCGAATGTTTCATTTCGCCAATATCTTTTATATGTCCTTTATCTTTTACCTTTTTGGCTGTTGATTTTCGCCCTAAACGGCCTGTATAAAATTTCTCGCAATCGCAATTATTTCAATGATCTTTACAAAATTTTTTATGCCAACGCTTTTGTTCTTCTGTCTTTCATCGTCATTATCTTCTTCGGCCGGGCGTTTTTCTTCTCGCGCTTGATTTTGGTTTTAGTCCTCTTGATTTCGGTCATCGCCGTTTTCCTTGGTCGGCTAATTGTCACCGAATTTCAACGCTATCTTTATCGTTTTGGCTGGGGCGTCCACCGGATTATCATTATCGGCAACAATGAGGTATCACAAACCTTGGCGAACAAAATCAAATCGGAAAAAAAGCTCGGACTGAAATTCGCCGGTATTGTCAACGGACTTGGTGCCGGCGGTAGCCGTCAATCAAAAATTCTCGGCAATGTTGACGATCTTCCGGAAATTATTAAGAAATATCATCCGGACGAAATTATTTTGACCGATGTCTCAATCAATCGCGAAAAAATTCTCGACATTATCCAGGCCTGCTCCGACGCCAATATTAGCTTCAAATTTATCTCCGATGTTTTTTCGATCGTCACAACAGCGACCAACGCCTCGGTTCTCGGTGGCTATCCGGTGATGGAGCTGAAAACGGTGGCGCTTGACGGTTGGGGTCGAATCGCAAAGAGGATTTTTGATATCATCGCTGCCACGATATCACTTTTGATTATTTCTCCGATCTACATCTTGATCGCGATTATAATTAAAATAACTTCCCGCGGTCCGATTTATTTTCGCCAGCAACGAGTTGGTCGAGACGGAAAATCATTTACTTTTTATAAATTTCGCTCGATGTATACTGATTTATGTGATTGGACCGAAAAAGGCAAAAAATGGACAACTGCCGCCGATACTAAAACTCGTGTCACACCGATCGGTCGGATTTTGCGTAAAACTTCGCTTGACGAAATTCCGCAATTTTATAATGTTCTAAAAGGGGACATGAGTTTTGTCGGTCCAAGACCGGAATTGCCGGCGTTTGTTGAGAAATTCCAAAAGGAAATCCCCGATTATTTCCGCCGTCACCGCGTTAAATCCGGACTGACCGGCTGGGCGCAGGTCAATGGACTCAAAGGCGATACATCAATTCCCGAACGAATTCGATTTGATATTTTCTACATCGAGAGCTGGAGTTTTTGGTTTGACTTAAAAATTATTATCCGAACAATACTCTTGATTATTGGCGAAGCATTTGGAGGAAAATATGAATATCGCGATCGTTCATGATTGGTTGACTGATTTTGCCGGTGCGGAAAAAGTTCTTTTGGAACTACTCCAAATTTATCCCGATGCCGATGTTTATACTTCGATTTATGACCGGGAAAAAGTTCCGCAGTTTGCGAAATATAAAATTCAGACAACCTATTTGCAAAAACTGCCGGCAGCAAAAAAACTTCGCTCGTTTTTAATTCCTTTAATGCCGTTGGCATTTGAATCGCTGGATTTGTCAAAATACGATTTGGTGATTTCCAATTCAACTTCGGCCGGCAAGGGTGTTTTAACTCGGCCTGCGACCTGCCACATTTCTTATTGTCACACGCCGACACGCTATCTTTGGTTGCCGGAAATGGACGGGAGGGCCTCGTCAAGCTGGCTGCGACGAAGTGTCTACAAAAAATTAAAAAATTGGGATTTGGCGGCTTCAGCCCGACCGGATTTTTATATTGCCAATTCGAAAAATATCCAAGCGCGAATTGAAAAATTTTACCATCGCCAATCGGAGGTGGTTTATCCGCCGGTTGATACCAATTTTTACAATCCAAAAGAATCCGAGATCAAAAAAAACGATTTTTATCTTTTTGTCGGCCGATTTGTGCCGTATAAAAAAGCCGATATTGTAATCGAAGCGTTTAATAAATTGGGAATTGAACTACGATTGATTGGCGCTGGGCCGGAGGAAAAACATTTGCGAAAGGTCGCCAAAGAAAATATCAAGTTTTTGGGTCGGGCAACTGACGAAGTTTTGTTCGACAATTTGAAATCGGCGCGGGCGTTAATTTTCCCTTCGGAAGAGGACTGGGGAATTGTGCCGGTTGAGGCGATGGCTTGCGGCACGCCGGTGATCGCTTTTGGTGCCGGTGGGGCGACGGAAACAGTCGTTGCCGGAAAGACAGGCGAGTTTTTTGGGCAGCAGTCGCCAGAATCAATTATCGCGGCGGTGAAAAAATCTAATCCGGAAAAATATAAGTTTGCCGATCTCCGCGCCCAAGCACTGAAATTTTCGGCTGAAAACTTCCGGCGGAATTTTAAAATTTGTGTTGACAAAATGTACTCGGAATACAAAGCAGCTGATAAGCCATAATTTAGGGGATTTTCCGTAGAAAAAATTTTGCAAGATCTAAAATAATTTATATTCTTCATGTCCTGATCTATAAAAATACCTGTGTGAAAAGTTCGCTGGAGCGAACTTTTCACACCATTTTGGTTTTAGATTTTAATTTTCGCTCGAAATTTTTCCAACAAAAAAACGCAAGCGAGGTGCTTGCGCTGGGAAGTCAGTATATATTTATTTCAGATTGAGTGTGGATTTCGAGATAATCTACCCGAATCGGAAGATTCTTCTCGACAACGTCGTGTAGAATGCCTTTTAGATATCTTTTTACAAAATCCATTATTTCTTTATAAGAAAATTCCGGAGTAATTGGATCGGGGTAAAAAACTTGGGTTGGATTCCACTTATCATTTGAAAAAACTGAATAATGGATTGTGACCAAACAGCCACCAATGATTGCCGTGATTGGCATTGTTGCCCACCATCTTCCTCTGGATTTGCGACTGGTTTTAATTTAGCAAACTCTCTCGAAAAAAAGTCAAGGGGTTGTGGTAAAATAAATGTAAGCACACAGATTTTGAAACGGAATTAACACGGCGAGATCCTTCGACTTCGCTCAGTATGACAATATAAGAATGCCAAAAAGAATTGAGGATATTAAAAGAGTTGTGAAGAAAGTCGATAGTCGGCAGTCGATAGTCGATAGTTTTGGTGATGAAATTCAAGAAATAAATCCGGAGGACGAAGGATCAACAAGGGATATCGAAGGGCAACAAGAGAAAAAAAAAGGAAATGAGAATCGTCGGCCGGTCACAAATCTTTTTGGTAAGGTGATGCTGGTGGTGATAATCGTGGCGATATTTGGATCATTCTTTGCTTTTGCGATGCTGCGGGCGAAGGCAAAAATTGAAAGTCAAACGGCAAATATCAGCCAAGATCTCGACGGTTTTCAAGTGGCGGTTTCAAAAAAGGATTTTTTGGCGCTGGGAAATTATCTCAAAAGTTTCAACGACAAAAGCACAAACTCCGTCATTATTTTGCAGTCGGCCGGCCAGGATATTCAAGTCCTTAACCTTCTTTATCCCGCCGGTCGCGAATCGAAAATCACTTCGCTAGTTGACGGCGTTCGGGCGGCGCATCTGGTGTCCAGCTCGTTTGAAAATCTGGCGAAAGTTTTTTCCGGCGTATCGCCGGCGCCAAATTCATCACCCGACGATTATTTGTCAAAAATCAATTCGAAATTATCAACTCTCGCGGCGATAAATGGCAAACTGAAAAATAATATTTCAAGCGCCAATTTTTCCAGCCGACTTGCCGTCAATCTGTCAAATTCGCCACAGTCGGCCGGCGGAAATCAGAAAACAATTGAAAATATTCACAAACTGGCGGAAACATCAGCAGATTTTTTTCAATATTTCTCATCAATTCCGAGCGAGTTATCATCAAACCTAACATTTTCCGGCGGCAAAAAATCATATTTAATTTTGTTCCAAAACAACGCCGAGCTTCGGCCCGGCGGCGGTTTTATCGGCTCGTTCGCCCGACTCGATTTGGAGAATGGCCATCTGACGGCGCTTGATTTTCAGAAAAATATTTACACACTGGACAGCGAGTATTTGGCAACTGGCGCCAACAATCCGTCGTCCGGTGAATTTTTCTTTTTGACGCCGAATCTGACAATGCGCGATGCCAATACTTCGGCCGATTTTGCCAAGAGCGCCAAAAATGTCAGCGATTTTTACCAAAAGGAGTCGGGTTCGCCAGCTGGCGAATCGGTTGATGGCGTTTTTGCCATTGACACAACTTTGTTTCGAAATTTGTTTGGTGTCGTCGGACCGATCGAGATGTCGAAATACAATTTGACCGTGACGCCGGAGAATTTTTTAGCCCAGGTTCAGTATCAAGTTGAAATTGGTTACTATCAAAATCAAGCGAACTGGGCGACCAATCAGCCGAAGACAATTTTGGCCGACATGATGCCGATTTTTCTCGATAAAATTTTTCAGAGCCAAAACGCCGGTGCCGTATTATCGCAAATTATTTCCGGCCTGAATCAGAAACATTTAATGTTTTATTTCTCCTCGCCAAAGCTGGAGGATTTGGTCGCTGGTTTGAGTGCCGGCGGTATTATAAACCAAAATTCCTCCGGTGATTATTTGATGTTATCAGACGCCAATCTCGGCGGTCAGAAATCATCATTAAATGTCGCCGAAACCGCTGATCAGAACATCACGATAAATTCCGACGGAAGTGCCTCCGAAAAGTTGACAATTTCCCGGACCCACAATGGCACGATGAACTGGCCGGACGGCGTTAACAACAATTATTTGAAAATTTATCTGCCGCTGGCGGCAACGATTTCGTCAACAAATTTTCTTCTTGGCAACAATGACCCAATGTCTAATTCGTCCAAAATTCAGCCGTCAAAAATCGCAAACTCAGCCGAATTTGGCAAACAGGTCGTTGGTTTTTGGCAGAACACCAAACCGGGCGAGACCTCGCAAACCGAGATAAATTATTCCCGGGCCGAGATTTTTTCGCCGTCGGATCAAACTTTTGATTATGTCATCAATTTACAAAAACAGCCGGGGGTCGAGACCTTAAATTACAATCTATATATAGTATATCCCGCCGGTTGGCATCCACAAAATGTTGTGAATTACGACAGTCTTAACCGAAAAATCTACCTGAAAAATCTAATTACTTCGGACCAAGTTTTCCGACTTCATTTTATCCGCTCCTAGAGGTCAAAAACGACTGATAAAAAAATTGATTATCGGGTATATTTGAAGTACAATATAAATAACCAAGAATTTATAATTCTTATTTTTTATAGTTGAAGAATGTAAAAAACAATTTTTTTATGGTTAACGAGGAAAAGAAAAAACAAACAGCGTCTTATGATGCTTCGAAAATTACCGTTCTTGAAGGGCTTGATCCGGTTCGGCGCCGGCCGGGAATGTATATCGGTGGCACCAGTGTTGACGGACTTCATCATCTGATTTGGGAAGTTCTCGATAATGCCATTGACGAAGCGATGGCCGGTTTTTGCGACTCGGTAAAAATAATAATTTCCGAAGGCAACACGGTTTCGGTTGATGACAACGGCCGGGGAATTCCAATTGATAAACATAAAACGACCGGCAAATCGGCGCTGGAAACGGTTTTGACCACGCTTCACGCCGGCGGAAAATTCGGCGGTGACTCCTACAAAGTCTCCGGTGGACTTCATGGTGTTGGTGTTTCTGTTGTCAACGCACTGTCCGCGGAGCTCATCGCTGAAGTTAAACGCGACGGCAAATTGTATCGCCAGAGTTTTGTTCGCGGCAAACCGACTGGCGGCGTTGAAGTCGTCGGCGAATCGTCAGGCTCTGGCACGACAATCACTTTCACGCCGGATCCGAAGATTTTCCCAGTAATTGATTTTAATTTTCAAACCGTCATCACTCACTGCCGACAACAGGCGTATTTGACAAAGGGACTCAAACTTTCGATTGTTGATAATCGGCAGGAAATCAAAGATCAAAAATCAAAAATCAAAATGGAGGAAGAAGACACTATTGGAGAAAATTCTGAAGAAAATTCTATCGATCAAAATCTTCTTGCCCCTCGTAGCTCGAAGAGCGAAGTGGGGCCGAGCGAATATACTTTTTATTTTGAGGGCGGAATTGCCAGCTATGTTCGGCATATCAACAAATCAAAAAATGCCTTCAACGAACCGCCGTTTTATGTCGAAAAAGAGCAGGACAATGTTTTGGTTGAAGTCGCGCTGGCTTACACCGACGATTTCAAAGAGCACACTTATACTTTCGCCAACAACATTTTTACCGCCGAGGGTGGAATGCACCTGACCGGATTTCGTTCGGCCTTGACGCGGGCAATTAACGATTATGTCAAAAAATCCGGAGTCGCAACAAACGGCGATAAAAAAAGTTTGATTCTGACCGGCGATGATGTCCGCGAAGGTTTGACGGCGATCGTTTCGGTTAAACTGGCCGAGCCGCAGTTTGAAGGTCAGACGAAAGCCAAACTAGGAAATGCCGAAGTTCGAGCAATTGTCGAATCGGTGACCTCCGGGGCGTTGACATTTTACTTTGACGAAAATCCAAACGATGGCCGGCGTATTATTGAAAAATGTTTGCTTTCAGCCAAAGCTCGGATGGCCGCCCGCGCCGCCAGAGACACCGTCATTCGCAAAGGCGCGCTCGACGGCATGACCTTGCCGGGAAAATTGGCTGATTGCTCGAATCGTGATCCGGCGCGTACCGAACTCTACATTGTCGAGGGCGATTCCGCCGGTGGCTCAACCAAACAGGGACGCGACCGAAGTTTTCAAGCGGTTTTGCCACTCCGGGGAAAAATTTTAAATGTCGAACGCGCTCGGCTTGACCGGATGCTTCAATCGGACGAAATCAAAGCTCTGATCGTCGCACTCGGCATCGGCATCGGCGAAGAAATTAATTACGAAAAACTTCGCTACCACCGAATTATAATTATGACTGATGCCGATGTTGACGGCGCCCACATTCGCGCCCTACTTTTGACATTTTTCTACCGCAATTATCCCGGTCTTTTTGAACGAGGAAATATTTACATCGCCCAGCCGCCGCTTTTTTCAATACCGATTGGAAAAAATATCAAATATGCTTACTCCGACCGTCAGCGCGACGAAATTGTGAAAAAAATCCGGACCAAATCGCCGTCGGCTTCAATATCAATCCAAAGGTACAAAGGTTTGGGCGAAATGAACCCGACTCAGCTTTGGGAGACAACGATGAATCCGGAAAACCGGACTTTGCTTCAGGTTTCCGTCGGCGAGGAGGAAGCAGTTGATGAAGTTTTCACCACGCTGATGGGCGACGAAGTTCTGCCACGAAAACGCTTTATCCAAACCCATGCAAAGAGCGTGAAGAATTTGGACGTTTAAAATTAAATTTTTAATTTTGCAATTTTCAATTTACAATTTCCAAATGTTTGAGAATTGAGTCATTGAAAATTTATTGAAAATTAGAAATTGAGAATTGAAAATTATGAGCGATGAAGATAAAAATTTAGACGAACAACCTGTCGAAGAAATTTCGAATGATACTGATGTTGTCGGCAAATCCACTGATAATGAATCCACTGATGACGAATTAGTCGATCAAGCATCTGCAGAAGAACCAGCCGGTAAAACACCACCGGAAGAAATAAATTCGGCCGTTATCACCGAGGAAATCGATTCCAACACCGGGAATCTCCAAGACCGTGATATCCAAATCGAAATGGAGGAAAGTTATTTGGATTATGCGATGTCGGTTATCGTCGCCCGGGCTTTGCCGGATGTTCGTGACGGTTTGAAACCGGTTCATCGCCGCGTTCTTTTTGCCATGCACGACATCGGCCTTAAAGCGTCAGCGAAATATCGAAAATCGGCAACTGTTGTCGGTGAGGTTTTGGGAAAATATCATCCGCACGGTGATGTTGCCGTTTACGACACGATGGTTCGAATGGCGCAGGATTTTTCGATGCGCTATCCACTGGTTGACGGCCAGGGAAACTTTGGTTCGATGGACGGCGACGGCGCGGGTTGACATTGACAAAGACACGGTGAATTTCGTTGACAACTACGACGGCACCAAACAGGAACCGAGCGTTCTGCCGGCGCGAATTCCCCAGCTGCTTCTAAACGGCACCGACGGCATTGCCGTTGGCATGGCGACAAAAATTCCGCCGCACAACTTAAACGAAATTTGCGACGGCGTTATTGCCTTGATTGACAATCCGGAAGCATCAAGTGAAGACCTAACCGAATTTGTCAAAGGTCCGGATTTTCCGACCGGCGGCTTGATTTTCGACATTGAAGAGATTAAGCAGGCCTATATCACCGGCCGTGGTCGGGTTTTGATGCGAGCAAAAGCCGAGATCGAGGAAGTTAAGCGCGGTTTCCGAATTATCATTACGGAAATTCCTTTTCAGGTTAATAAATCAACTTTGATTCAAAAGATCGCCGAATTGGTTAAGGATCACAAAATTGATGGAATTTCTGACTTGCGCGACGAATCCGATCGCAACGGTGTTCGCGTCGTCATCGAACTAAAAAGTTCATCCTATCCGAAAAAAGTTTTGAACCGGCTGTTTGAATTGACACCGCTCCAAACCTCATTTCATGTTAATATGCTGGCGCTGACGCCGTCGCTCGAGCCGCGGGTGATGAATTTGCGCAATGTTTTGGAATTCTACATCAAGCATCGGCAGGAAGTTATCGAGCGGCGAACGAAATTTGATTTACAGAAAGCCAAAGATCGGGCGCATATTTTGGAAGGACTTCGGCTTGCGCTGAAATCAATTGACGAAGTCATCGCAACAATCAAAAAATCGGCCAACCGCGATGAGGCGGCGAAAAATTTAGAGTCAAAATTCGGTCTGACCGAACTTCAAGCCAACGCGATTTTGGAGATGCGCTTGTCGGCCTTGGCGGCGCTGGAACAGCAAAAGATTGAAGATGAATATCAGGAAAAATTGAAATTGATTGCTGAGCTGGAGGATCTACTTGCGCATCCGGAGAAAATTTTGAAACTGATTAAAAAAGATTTGCTCGAAGTCAAGGAAAAGTACGGCGACTCCCGCAGGACGCAAATAATTCCCAATGCCATCGGCAAATTCTCGGCTGAGGATTTGATTCCCGACGAACAGGTGATCATCACTCTGACTCGGGGCAATTATGTCAAACGGCAGCAGTCAGATGTCTATCGCAAACAGATTCGCGGCGGCGTCGGCATCTCCGGCATGTCAACCAAAGAGGAGGATTCGGTCGTTCACATGATTTCCGCTTCAACTCACGACGACCTCTATATTTTCACCGACGCCGGCCGGATTTTCGTCAACAAGGTTTATGAATTGCCGGCGACCTCGCGCCAATCTAAGGGTGTGCCGATTGTCAACATTATCCAACTCGGACAAAGCGAAAAAGTGACGGCGATTTTGCCGGTTGCAAACGGTGCCGACATCTCCGGAAAATATTTTGTCATGATGACATCCAAGGGAATCGTTAAGCGGACCGAAGTTGCCAAATATCAACATATCCGAAAAACCGGAATCGCGGCGATTAAATTAAAAACCGGCGACTCGCTAAAGTGGGTGCAAATGTCCAGTGGTTCGGATGTCGTCGTTGAGGTTTCAAACAAGGGGCTTTGCATCTGCTACAAGGAGTCGGATGTTCGTCCGATGGGACGGTCGGCGGCCGGTGTTTTTGGCATGAAACTTCGTTCGGGCGATGCGGTTGTCGGTTCGGCCTTGATTCCAAACGGCGAGGCGGCATTTCGCTCGTCGGCCGGATTTCCCGATTTGGTTGTCGTTCTCGAGAACGGTTTCGGCAAACGAACAATGATTAAAAATTTCCACATCCAAAATCGTGGCGGTATTGGGATCAAGGCAGCAAATTGCACACCACGAACCGGTAATTTGGTTGGTGTCGAAATTATTTATGACGATTTGGGCGACGCGCTAATTGCCTCAAAAAATGGTCAGTTTATTCGGATGGCGATCAAAACAATCAAGCGGCTTGGCCGCGACACGCAGGGTGTGACCTTGATGAAGTTGCGCGCCGGCGATAAAGTTTCGTCGTTGGCAGTGGTGAGGCCGGAAATCGTCAAAGACGAAGTCGTTGACGACAAGTCGGCAGTCGATAGTCAAAAGTCGATAGCTGGTGGAAAAGATAAAAATCTCAAATCGCAAGAAACAAATCACAAACAAATCCAAAATTTAAAACTAGAACCAAAAGAAATCAAAACGGAAAAAGCTGTAAGTCCGAAGCAAGAAAAAGTGAAGCCGGAAAAAATCCAGAAAACTGAAATCGTCAAAGAAAAAACATCAAAAGCTGTCATTCCGACCCCCGATGACGAAATCGGGGTAAATTCCACGGAGGAATCCTCAAAAAAAGATTCTTCCGACGAAATTGAATCTCACAATTCGCTTTTGGAAAAGCCGGACGATGTGATGCCGACAATCCGCGCCTACGATCCGAAAGTTGATCTTGAAATTAAAAAATCTTTGGAATCTAGAGATGACGACTCGTCACCAAAATCCCAGAACTCTTTTGATGATGTCAATTGGTGGGGAAAACAGTAAGCAAATCGGGAAAGGGGACGGTTCTCTTTTGAATACGACTTTCGCAAGTTTTATTTCTCCAAAGAAAAAAGCGACCGGTTAAAGTCGCGGAAGGAAATCAGCTTGGATTGAAACCGGAAACGGAAAGCTCAATGTGGTCGCCGTTGGAAATCGGCGCTTGAGAACTGGCATCAACGCCGTTGACTCGAATGAAATAATCACCGGCCCGATTGTCTTCAATAGTTTCGTGACGAACAACCGACCAAACTGTCGGATTCTCGTCAGCTGTAAATCGTTCGGCTCTTTTGCTTGCACCAATCGAGACAAAGACACGGATTTTCTCGCTCATTCTGCCGCCTCGATCGAATTAATCGAAAACTCATCGAGGAGTCCAGAGAAAATTTGTCCACCAGTCATAATTGGTAAAGCTTTTTTGTTTTTCGAAGCTTCATCGGCTAAGGCAATCTCACTTTCGAATTTCTGGCGCAAGCTTGCACGAAGCTCAAAAAACTTTCTAAGGGTTTCGGGCGTAAATAGATTTTCGGGGTAGTGTTGGCCGCGAAAGTCGCGATCCAGAGAAAAACTCAAACTCCCATTGTTGTGAGCTGGTGCTATTAACAAAGTGCATGCATGGATTCCGCCCGTAATCGCAACATCGAAATCACCGGCTTTGAGGAAAAAAGTTCTAGCTGGCATAAACCGGAAATCGTTGACTCTTTGACAAAGCTGTTCGATGGCATGATCGAGCATTTCACTCGTGATTTCCGTTGCGGCCATCTTAGCGCCTCCTGTGGGTTGACATACTATTATAGTATATATCAAAACCGGCAGTATTTTGTCAATAGTTTTTGGAGTTCTCACTTAGCCGTTCGAACAGTAAGCCGATTGATTGCGCTTTGGCGACGCTTGTGGTAAAATGAGGGAACAGAATTAAGAATGTAGAATTGAGAATTGAGAATTATGGAAGGGAATTTTTTGGAAATTCTAAATTCTTAATTAAATTCTGAGATCTTAATTTTGAATTCTTAATTTTCATTATCATGGCACAAAAGAAACACAAATTTTCAAAAAAAGAACAGAAGGCGATAGAAAGTCGGCCGGTTTTTGCGACGGCGGAAAATCAACCGGCAGAAAAAGTCGAGAAGAAAAAAATCAAAGTTAGTGTCCCTGAGGTCGTTTCGGTTAAGGACTTGGCCGATCGCTCCGGACTTTCGGTGACGGAAATTATTTCCGAGCTGATCAAAAACGGTGTTATGGCCAACATTAACGAAAATATTGATTTTGAAACAGCGGGAATTATTGGTGATGATTTGGGTTTGGAAATTGTTAGCGAAGAAATCGCCAATGACGAAATCACTCACGAAAAAATCGTCAGCGAGAAAAAAAATCTCGTCAGCCGACCGCCGGTTGTGACGATAATGGGCCATGTTGATCACGGCAAGACCTCTTTACTTGATAAAATTCGCGAGAGCCATGTTGCCGCCGGTGAGTCGGGCGGAATTACCCAACATATTTCAGCTTATCAAATCGAAATTGAAAACGAAGGCAAAAAGCGGCTGATCACTTTTATTGACACGCCCGGCCATAGCGCTTTTTCGGCGATGCGTTCGCACGGTGCGGCGATTGCCGACATTGTTGTTCTGATTATCGCTGCCGATGACGGTGTTATGCCACAGACAAAAGAGGTGATCGAATCGGCGAAGTTGGCAAATGTTCCGATTATCGTCGCCATCAACAAAACCGATTTGCCGAACGCCGACACGATGAAAGTTCGCCAGCAGTTATCAGAATATGAGCTTATTGGCGAGGAGTGGGGCGGGAAAACGATCATCGCCGAAGTTTCGGCCAAAACCGGCGCCGGAATCGAACAACTTCTCGAGATGATAATTTTACAATCGGATTTAATGGAACTTTCGGCCGATCCGAAAGCGCTGGCAACCGGCATCGTCATCGAATCACACATTCATCGCGGCGCTGGTGCGCTGTCCACGATTTTGATTGAAAACGGCACATTAAATCTTGGCGATTCGGTGGCTGTCGGCGCGGTTTTCGGCCGGGTCCGAATTTTGGAAAATTTCATCTCCCAGCCGATCAAATCCGCCGGTCCGTCAACACCGGTTCGGGTTGCCGGTTTCAAATCGGTGCCAGAGTTTGGCGAACGATTAATCGCTTTTGAAAATGATAAAGAGGCGAAAATTGCCGCCGACCGATTTTTGGAGCGGGCGAAAGTTCGTCGTTTTGCCGGGGCAAAAACGATTACCAAGGGCGAGGAAAAGGAAAAGGTCTTAAATATAATTTTGCGTAGCGATGTTGTCGGCTCGCTGGAAGCGATTAAAAAATCGCTGTCAGAGCTGAAACATCCCGATATCAAAGTCAAAATTATCTCCGAAGGTGTTGGCGCGATTTCCGAGTCCGACGCAACGATGGCGCGGTCCACCAGCGCGATAATTTTGGGTTTTCGAGTGGCGATCGCGATTTCGGCCAAGAAAATTATCGAAAAGGAAAAAATCTCGGCCTTCGAATATAAAGTAATTTACGAATTGGTTGACGATGTTCGGGCGATTTTGGAGAAGATGTTGCCGCCAATCAGGAGCGAAATCGAAACCGGATTGGCGAAAATCATCGCCGATTTTCGCAACGACAAAAAGGGCGTTGTTGTCGGTGTTCGGGTTGAAAGTGGAGTGCTAAAAAAAGGCGATTTGTTGAAAATTATCTCCGGCGATGTGGAAGTTTGGCGCGGACAGATTGAAAGTTTGCGGCGGGAAAAAGATCAAGTTTCCGAAGTTTCCTCTGGCACCGAAGCCGGCGTCGGACTCCCGGTCGGCGCGAAATATACTATCAGTGACAAAGTCGTGGCTTTTCGGGTTGAGGAAACGAAACAGAAAATATAGAAAGAATTAAGAATTTAGAATTCAGAATTAAGAATTGCGGAAGGGGGATTTTTTGGTTATCTCCCTCACTTTGATACACTAGTGTATCAAAGTGAGGGATCTAATCGGATTTTGGCAAAGAAAAAACACAAGCCAGTGACTTGTGTGGGATGATTTAATAAACTTGAACTCTCTTTTTGTATGGCCCGCGTTTTCGTTACGGTTTTTTGACTGGTTTTCGGGAAACCCTATCGTTGTCTTTACCCCATTGCAAAACCAACTGCGCACAATCTTCAATTGACATTGCTGGGATATCGAAGTCAAATGGAAATGGTCGTTGTGGACAAAGTTGAAATTCGTGGGGGTCGTCGAGATCGCGTAGCCGATTGTAGTGATCAATTTGACTGCGTTTACTTTCATCAATCATTAGAATGCATCCGGGGCAAAGTCGCAAATGTTTTTCCCTTGATTGCCGGACTATGAATTCAGCAATCACAGTTACTTGTCCCAAAGTGGCAGTGTTGTTTCTTCGCATGATGTCCTCCGTTGATCCGACTGAAATCATCATACTCTTTCTAAATTTATCTGTCAAGGGCTTGACAAGAAAAACCGACCTATGATACGATAGTAATCGTCCGTCCAAAAAACTAAATAAAAAATGAAACGAGTTTTTAAGTCATCTCCGATTTAGTCGGAGATCCACTATAGTAGATTCCCGCCTTCGCGGGAATGACAAACTTAAAAATGCGGAAGTCAATAATAATTTAGGTCGAAAGAGGCGGACAACACTCATAAGGAGATCACTATCGCTTTGTTTAATGACGAAGAGCCTCCGAGTCAAGAGGCGGCAAAAAACAAAAACGAGAAGGGGAAAATTGGGCTGGCGATCAATAAGCTAGTCGCAAAGACGAAAATCAAAAACCATTTTCATAAGACACTTAAGTTCTTGGCATCCGGGTCCAAACTTCGCCAGCGGGCGGTTTGGATTAAGACCGCGCGCACCGTGGTCGGAAGGATTGTATACGCCAAGAATTTTATAGTTGAGAAGCGCTTGGTTCCACACCTTTCCGTTGTCGCTATTGGCGTTGTCGTCGCGCTTTGTAATGTCTTAATTGCTCGCGGCGCTGACAATTTATTTAATCTAATTCCGGCCGATCCCTCGAGTCAAATTCAGGTGACAAAAGCGATCGCACAATATATTCCACTTCTGCCAAATTCCTCCGACACAGTGGCAAAAATGCTTTCAACCTCAGCCGACAGCGGTTCGAGTTTCGCTTCGGCAGTCAAAACGACTTCGACAGAAATTTCTAGTCAGCCGGTTGCTGTCGCTACTACCGCCCCGACGAATCAATCAACAACAATTTCCTATACTGTAAAAGACGGCGACACTTTGTCCGGCCTTGGCATGACTTTCAATGTCAAAGTCGCCTCGATAAAATTTGTCAACAATATCACTAATGTTGATGTCATCAAGCCGGGACTGACGATAAAAATTCCGCCGGCCGAGTGGGAACCGAGTGCGGCACAGGTTGCGGCACAAGCGAAGAAAACCGCGGCGGTAGCGGCGGTAGCGGCAAAAAATTCGGCAACGACTAGAGTCGCCAGCCATCCGATCGGCACAATCGGCGGCGTCACTTATGTTCGCCGAGCCAAATACAACGAAATGCAATGTTATACTTTTGTTGTCTCGCAGGGTTATCCGGTTGGTGGCCATCTTTTGGCGAAGTGGATCCCGACAAATTCGCAATCACCGCGTGCCGGTGGGCTGGTTGTCACTTATGAAAGCTGGGCCGGTCATGTGGCGGTTGTTACCTCGGTCAACGGCGACGGAACTTTCAATATTTTAGAATCGAACTATACTCACGGCTGGATTACCTCGCGAACTCTTTCGGTTAATGATTCAGCGATCAAGGGATTTGTCAACTAAAAAGTTGCAAGCAGTAAGCTTGTAAATTGTAAGCGAAAAAGAAAAACGGCTATCCGATTTCGTCGAAGTAGCCGTTGGTTTTGAATGAGGCGATGATTATTTGCGTCGCCGTGGAAATATTCTTTGGAAGGTTGTCGGTCGAGAACCAGCCGAAATTGGTGACTGAATCGTCGGGATTAATTTCAATTTTGCCACGAATATAACCAATGTAAAGATGGCAGTCAAAGCTTTTTCCTGACGGTGTCGTTAGATTGTTAAATGTCCGGTAGAAGGTTGAAAAATTGATAGTAGTTTTTTTGCCCAATTCCTCCTCCAGTCCGCGAAAAAGGCAATCCAATTCGCTCTCGGCCGGCTTGATTTTCCCACCAGGCAAAAACCAGAAGTCTCGTTTCTTAACTAGAAGTATTCTTGATTTTTTTCTGGTTCCGAATCGCAGTCCGGCAAAAGAGACGACTTGTAGATTGGTGATTTCGCCTTGGGAATCGGCGACCTCCCACAACGAAACGGTTGGCGATCCCTGTGGCGATCTTGCTGTCGTAATCGCTCCGGCGATCGAATCGTGATGTCCAATAGTTGATGGAATCATTGTTGGAAATGCTGGTAGCATCGTGTCGCGACTCATCGTGGTCCTCCTGTGAATCAGCGCTTGTTTGATGATACCACTAACGGTTTTTTTTCGCAACAACTGGCAATTTAGATCAAAATATGATAGGATGGGAGTGACTAAATAATAGGAACAAAAACTCCCACAGATAATGTTTCACTGATTTTCACAGATAAATCCAATCGAAGCGAATCTATGTCTATCTGCCTGCCCCTCGAAGCCCGAAGGGCGAAGTGGGGTGACGTAATATCTGTGAGTGTCTATGCTACCTTGTAAATAATTTTAGTGATGACCGACGAAGTGACAATCAAAATCAAAGCCGGTCGTGGCGGTGATGGTGCCGTTTCTTTTTTGCGTGAGAAATTTCGGCCAAATGGTGGACCGGACGGCGGCGACGGCGGAAACGGCGGAAGCATCATCTTTCAGGCCGACAACAATGTCAACACTTTGACTTTTTTTGATAGTCGAAAACATTTCGAAGCCGAGGACGGCCAGCCGGGATTGGGAAAAAAAATGGCTGGCAAAAACGGCGAGGATTTAATTTTAATTGTCCCGCAGGGAACAACAATATCGGAAAATGGAAGAGTAATCGTTGATCTTTTGGAAAAGGGCGCCGAATTTGTCGCAACTCGCGGCGGAAACGGTGGTTGGGGAAATTCCCACTTCGCCTCATCAATCAAACAGGCGCCGGAGTGGTCGAAAAAGGGGCTTTCGGGCGAGGAAAAAGAAATCAAACTGGATCTAAAATTGATCGCCGACATCGGTTTGGTTGGCTTGCCAAACGCCGGAAAATCAACACTTTTGGCCCGAATCTCAAATGCCAAACCGAAAATTGCCGATTATCCGTTTACGACTTTGGAGCCGAATCTAGGCGTCGCCAACATTTTCGGTCGAGAAACAGTTTTTGCCGATATTCCCGGTTTGATTGAAGGTGCATCAAAAGGAAAGGGTCTTGGCGATAAATTTTTGCGTCACATTGAACGAACACGGGAGCTTTTGATGCTGATTAGTGCGGAATCGGAAAATCCAGTCGGGGATTATCAAACTTTAATAAAAGAACTTGGCGATTTTTCGCCGAAACTTTTGAAAAAACGCCGAATTGTGGCGATTTCCAAATCGGATATCGTTGACGACAAAACTCAGCGAAAAATCGCCAGAGATTTCGGAAAATATTCTTCGAGTATTTCGACTGACTCAATACAGGCAAGCGAGAAGTCCAAAAGTTCTCGGACAAAGTCCTCGAACAATAAATTAGCTAAAATTTCTCCGATCTTTTTTTCCGCCGCAACTGGCGAAAATCTCGACGAACTTTTTTCCGAAATTATTAAATTTCTAAAATAACTTGTCCTGATGCTGAAAATTTACTGTGTGAAAAGTTCGCTCGAGCGAACTTTTCACACCAATATAAATTATTTGAAATAAAAAAACTCCGCCCAAAAGTGGGCGGATCAGAAGGGTATCAAGCTAATTTTTTTTGACTATCTCCCAATTGCGAATTGCTCCGAAACGATCGAGCTCCAAAATCCAACGCAATTCAGGATAATGTTCGTCATACATTACAACATTTTCTCTATTCCGGCTGGCATTGAGTTTTTGCGCCGGAAGATAGCGTTCAATATCACGGAATCTTAATCCGATAACCTTTTCCGGCCAATCCTTATTGCCTACGTCCAGCCGCTCGACTTCCGAGCGGAAAACTGTCTCTTTCAGATTAAAAAACTTGATTCCGAGACAAATCATCACAATGATTAGGACAACAGCGATGATTGACAAAATCAAGATTTGTGTCTGCGGCTTGATTCTCATTGCGCTCACCTCCGTTGGGTATCTCTATCGTATCAGAAAAATTTGAAATTACAACACTTGACAGCTAGTTTGTCTGGTATATAATAGTAGATGTACTATTAAAACGGAAGAAATTGCCACAACAGGAGAGAAAAAAAGGAGGGAGTGAAATTTGTAAACCCGGGAGGGGTTGACAAATGTTTTTTGATTTGCTAGAATATGGTAATAGACAATAAAAAGCGGGATTTAATGAGATCTATCTTCGCCTAAAAGGGATTAGTTTTTAGTTCCCCTCATGTGGGCAATTTTTTGTGTGCGAAACAAGTCGTAAGCCGGTAAGTTTTAAGCTGTAAGCGAAAGACGGAAAAATCATCAAACTTAAGAAACTTAAGTTTCAAGGAGAAAGATGGAAGCAAAAGCCGAGGTTAAAAATTTGCGACTCCAGGATAAAATTAAGGGCGAATATAAGTTGCCAAATTTAATTGAGGTCCAGACGCAATCATACAATTGGTTTTTTACCGAGGGACTTCGCGAACTCTTTGACGAAATTTCGCCGATCGAGGATTTTACCGGCGAAGCAATGTCGCTCTCCTTTGGCGATTATTATCTTGGCGAGCCGAAAGTTGATGAAGCGACCGCCCGCGAGAAAAATTTGACCTATAAAGCGCCGCTCAAAGTTCGGGTTTCACTCATAAATAAAAAAACCGAGGAGATTAAAGAAGCCGATGTTTTTATGGGCGACTTTCCGATTATGACTCACCGCGGCACCTTCATTATCAACGGCGTCGAGCGAGTCATTGTCTCGCAGATTGTTCGTTCTTTCGGCGTTCTTTTCACTGTGGCCGAAGTCAGTGGCCGGAAACTTTTTGGCGCTAAAATTATTC
>JAPLVH010000027.1 GCA_026397205.1 Candidatus Berkelbacteria bacterium
GTGCTCTACATTTTGGACGAGCCAACAACCGGCTTACATTTTGATGATGTGAAAAAACTTCTCGGCGTTTTGATCGCGCTGGTTGATAAAGGCAACACCGTTATCGTAATCGAACACAACTTTGATGTCATAAAATCGGCTGACTTTATTTTGGATCTCGGACCGGAGGGCGGCGACGCCGGTGGAAAAATTATTGCCAAGGGAACACCAGAAATGGTGGCAAAAAATCCAGCCTCGGCGACGGGAAAATATTTGAAAAAAGTTTTGAAATAGTTCTCATATGTCATTGCGATCCATCCGCCATGGGAGGAGGCGCGGCAATCCATTTTCTCTCCTATCATTCCCAAGTCGTCGGGAATCCACAATAGTTTTCCCACAAAAAAAGAACTGACCAATTGATCAGTTCCGACTCTTTCCAGTTGAATTTACGTCTCCGAATGCCAACGGGTAATCTTTCCAAGCATATTTGCTAACAACATTTCGATCAAATGCAGAAAGTGGTTTTCCTGCTTCCATTTTATGTCTAGTATCAACAGTTCCAACAATCACTACAACAAAAGCGCTAACGATTAGAAAAAGACAAATGATGACAAAAATATTGACGACAAAATAAACTCTGTCAACTTTCTTCGCCTGACAATTTCCGGTTGGTACGCTATCCGTTGTCATCTTCTCTCATCCTCCGTTTTCTTGACGCCAAAATCATCTTAGCATATACCACAATTTTTTGTCAATATATTCGGGAAGATTTTCAACAATTTTCCACGATTGACTCCCTCACTTTGATACGCTAGCGTATCAAAGTGAGGGATCATAATCTAGGCCAGAAAAATTTGACATCAACTAAATTTTCTATTATAATAGTATTACTTCCGATAATTTTGACTTCTAACTTTTGACTTTTAAATTTTCTTTGGGGCTGTATTAGCTTCGACAGAAGGATTTTAGGTTTTTTATTGCAAGCCGGTAAGTTACGACCGCAACAGTACAAAATTTAAGTGCAAAAACACTTACAGAAAAAGTAAAAACCGCTTTCGCGGGATTTGCCTTTTCGCCAGTCGCTGCTTAATTGCGGCGTCCGCTCGCTTTCGATCTGTTCGAACCGGAAAATCGAGTGTCATAAATCGAACTGCACTTGTTTTGATTTCTTAGCGACTCAAGTTAAGAAATACTAAGGATAGAATTGATGATTTTTGCGACGGCTTTATCATTAATTTGAAATATTAGCCGACGATAAGCTTGTAGAAAATATTAAATCTACCTTTTGGACGCGGGTGCAACTCCCGCCAGCTCCACCATAATGTATTTACTTGTTCGGAAGCCGCCTCGCGCGGGCTGAAAGCCCGCGCTTCGGCTGGCAAATTGTAGAGTAAAGTATATTCTTTTTCAAAATTCATTTGTAACTTTCCGTCCAGTAAAATGCGGTTCGAGCCGACGGTTTTCAAAAAATTCTTCATTCCGAAGAAATTTTTTGTATTGGCAAGATTTCCTGCTTGGTTGGCATCTAAAATCCAAGATTTTAGGAGTTCGAGCCAATGATTTCCGGAGTTCGAGCCAATGATTTCCTTTTCGCTCAAAATCGTTTAGTTTTTGTTCTAGATCGGCTTTTTGTTCAACGAACAGATTTTTCTTTTGCTTAAATTCATCAAGTTCAATTTCTCCGTCTAAATGCAAATCAATAAGCCGATTGATTCTCTCTTTAACTTTACACAATTTGTCTTTTAGATTTTGAGCGAAAATTCCTGACGAGTCATTTTGTTCATTTTCCCATTCTTCGATTTTGGCTAAATACTTTTCTTTCCACTCGTCAGGAATAGAAACTTTTTGACAATGTTCAATTATTTGCTCGTGTAAGTTTTCTTCCCGCAAAAACTTATGTTGATTACACTTTTTTACTTTGCTTTTGTGGGTGCAACGATAGTAGATATATTCTCGCCCAGACGGTTTGCGTTTCTTTTCGGCAGTCATCATGAAACCGCAATCTCCACAACGAGCAAAGTTGTAAAAAAGTGGAGTTCTTTTGATTAAGTTTTTGCGGGGTTTGCCGTTGTCGTGGATTGCTAATTGAATTTTGTCAAAAAGTTTTTTGGAAATCATTGGCTTATGAGAACCTTGCATTAGTTCACCACGATAAATAAACATTCCGTAGTAGAACGGATTAGTGAGTAAATTGCCTATTGTGGATAAGTGCAAAGGTTCTCCTGTTTTGCCAACCAAGCCAAGAGAAAACATTTCGTTTTTTATATTAGTTAAGGTGTGGTTTCCTACGGCGAAAAGCTCCAATATTTTTTTCATTTTGTTAAAGGTAGTTTTGTTTGGCTCAATGGTTCGAAGTCTTGGCTCGTTAAAGTAGCCGATCGGAGCTTTTGCCGGCAATTCTCCACGCCTTAACTTTTGTCTTATTCCTCTCAAAATGTTTTCTCTTAAATTGTCGGTGTAATATTTGGCTTGCCCAAAGGCAACGCTTAACATGAATTTTCCTTGCGGGGTTGTATCAAACCAAAAAGTCGGGAATTTTAGCGAAGTGATTTGTTGAGTGTCAACTAAATAAATTACTTTACCGCCATCTATCGAATTACGAGCTAAACGATCGGGATTCCATGCTAAAATTCCCGAAGCGTTGCCTTTTTCTATTTCAGAAAGCATTTGATTAAATACTGGTCGGCCCGGCTCCTTTGCCGTTCGACTTTCGGTAAATTCTTTTATTACAAAAATAGAGTTTTGTTTAGCATAATCTCGGAGTTCTTGGAGCTGGGCCTCAATAGACAAAATTTGTCGTTCCTCATCTTCGGACGACTTCCTACAATAGATGAAATACTTTAACATTTTTCCCTCCTTATATTTTGTCTACTAAATGCTTTCTGAAAATTACACCGACAATTAAAATCTTGCCAATTCGCCCAAAGGGCGATAAAACCGTCGGCTCTGAAGTATGATTTCATCATACTTTCTGTGCTATCGCACAGGAACCGCATTTTACTGGACGGAAAGTTACAAATGAATTTTGAAAAAGAATATACTTTACTCTACAATTTGCCAGCCGAAGCGCGGGCTTTCAGCCCGCGCGAGG
>JAPLVH010000014.1 GCA_026397205.1 Candidatus Berkelbacteria bacterium
ATCACTATTTTATCAATACAGGAGCTAATTTTATATACTTTTAGTCGACTTTTTGATGAAATTAATCACTACCAAACTGACATATTAAGCCATCATTTTGAGAGGGAATTGGCGACAGCGCCATATAGGGACGCTAAAAGTGCGTTGGTAAACCAAAAACAGCTTCTCAAAGAGAAATTATCGGCTTTTGAGCAAAAAGCGAATAATCGGTTCGAACTTACCGAAAAGTTTTTGAAATACAATATAGAATTGGCAAACGAGGGAATAAATGAAGAGAAGCTTCATTTATTCAAAAAAGTCGGTTCGAACTTTATTATTGAAGCTCGAACCGTACTTTTTGAGCCACGCGGAGCGTGGCGAATCCTTGCAGAATCAGGATTTTGTGGGGGGAATACAGAACAGACGGCGCTTCGCGCCGACCATATTTTTGGTTCAAAAACGAATTTCCAATTTTGGCGGAGAGAAAGGGATTCGAACCCTTGGAACCCTTGCGAGTTCACAGACTTTCCAGGTCTGCCAGTTAAACCACTCCTGCATCTCTCCATGTTTGTTCAATTATTTCTTGAAGTTTTAAAAAATCATTTTTGTTGTTATATCGTAATTTAAAAGTTCCATAGCGGCTAGGATTGAATTTGCCACTTGTTTGTTTTAAATCAATTACCTTTTGAAATTGGCTGGAGGGAATCCCCGATACATTTGACCAATAGCTAATCAGCTCGTCTTTGTTATGATCGGGATAAGCAAAAAGTTGACCCCTGAGACGCGACTCATCAATCACAATAATTTCTCTGAGAAATTTTGCAAACAATGCCATCGGTTGAGACTTTGAATTGGTAAATTCAATAGCGTAATTAAAACGATTTTCACCTCTTTTATCTTTACGCAGAACCGTGCCTTCACAAGCATATAATAATGCACCAGCGTAAAACAATTCTTTTTTGTTCATTCTCCACCACCAAATTTTTTGATAATTTCCAATTTCTCTTTTCTACCAGCGGAATTTTTCAAATGCCATTCTCTTTTGCAAGCATCGGAACGGGAATCGAATTCTTCAGAATAAATTATTTTCCACGGTCCGAACGGTCGGGTTGATTTTGCCGAGCCAGAATTATGTTCTTCAACTCGTCGATTCGGATCAGTCGTAATTCCGACATAATGTCGTCCGACAGAATTTTCCAAAATATAGACGAAGTATTTCATGGATTTACTCTTCGAACGAGAAACGAGTGAGAAGTTTTCAAATGAAGTAGTTCTCGTTCAGCCACTCGAACGATATTATTTCCGCCGACATCAAAATCTTAGCAAAAAATTGCTTGAATTTCCAGAGCTGATATGAAATAATAAAATCAACCCGACGAGGAGGAAATAAATGAAAAAACTCGGAGCGTTCGAATTATCGCCAGAAGCACTCGAAGCTTTTAAGAAACGAATATCAAATACGACCAGCGCAAAAATAAGACGTAGTCGAAAACCAAAACCCCGCCGGCGGCAAAGATGACTGCCGGTTTTTTTTGTTCATGCTATTTATAAAATCCTTCTCGCCCGAGACCGGATTGGCGAATAATCGCCGCAATTGTGCCAACCGGCAAATCGCCAGAGTGCATTGAGACACAAGTCAAAAATTGTTTTTCGTTTTGTTTTTTCAAAAAATATCGATGACTACCTTTTTGGTGAGTAAAGATAAAGCCGTTTTTCTCCAGCCGACGGACAACATTTTTGGCTGATTCCGGCTTTATTTTCATTTTCCCCCTAGACGCAAACTAGATCGCGAATATTTTTACTAAAAACTTGGCTATCTTCAATCGGCAAAGATCTTTTGGTTTGTGATATTTGGTTTAAGAGATGAAAATATTTTTCCAAATCCTGTATAACACTCCAATATTTTTTTGGCGCCGGCTTATTCAAAAGTTTTTCCGAGAGATTTTCTTTGCAAACAATTTCCAAATATCCCTGCGCCGCCTCTTCCAAACTCTGTTTCAAAACAACCGGATCACTTCCTTCCTCAACGATATCCAAATCCAAACAAACGCCGGTATAATTTTTGTCCCGAGCCCGTTTGTAAATCACAAACCTGAATTGTCCCCTCTTTTTGCTATTTTCCATTGTAATATTATTTTAGCAGAAATTTTTTTTTATTCAATATCTATCGATCAATTATATTCGCCATCATCAGCCGTTTTTCAACCGAGGCGATTATTTTTTTTGTTTGAATTGCGACATCTGGCGTCACCGAAACCGAAGTTGCGCCGTTTTTGACCATCAGTTCGCAAAATTCTGGATAAATTGACGGCGCCTGACCGCAAACTGACGATGTGACGCCGTGTTTTCGGCAGGTTTTGACGACATAAGAAACCGAAAGCTCGACCGCTTCGTCCCGTTCATCGAATGATTTGGCCAAATTCTGATTATCGCGATCAACACCCAAAGTCAGCTGGGTCAAATCATTTGTGCCAAGTGAAATTCCGTCAATACCGATGGCGAGAAATTTTTCCAGAAGAATGACATTTGACGGCACCTCAACCATCATCCAAAGTTTGAATTCGTTTGATCGTTTTAGTCCGGCGGCCTCGGCCAACTCTTTACATTTACGCATTTCCTCGACTGTTCGGACAAAAGGAATCATCAGGTGGACATTTGTTAAATCCATTTTATCGCGGACGGTTTTTAAGGCCGCAAGCTCAAGATTAAAGACCTCCGGATCGGTGATGTAGCGAAGGGCACCGCGCATGCCGATCATCGGGTTGTCCTCCTTGCCCTCATATTTTTCGCCGCCTTTAAGGCCGCGGTATTCGTTGGTTTTGAAATCGGTCGCCCGATAAATTACCGGCCGCGGCGCAAATGCACTGGCGATTTGAGCGATGCCCTCGGCCAATTTGTTGGTAAATTCTTCGCCCCGGCCATCGGCGATCATCGCCCGCGGATGTTCACCAATTCCGGCGATCATAAACTCCGCCCGGAGTAGTCCAACACCATCAACCGGCAACTTCGCCGCTGCTTCCGCCGCTTCCGGTTCGGCCAAATTGAGATAAACTTTTGTTCCGGTGATTGGAATTTCCTCGACCGCCGCACTGCCAATTAATTTTTCTCCGACTGCTGACTGCTGACTGCTGACTGCCGCCTTTTCCACTGCTCCTTTGTAAACCAAACCCTTGACGCCATCAACAGTCACGACTTGGCCGGTTTTGAGTGTTGTTGTCGCCGTTCCGGTGCCAACAACGCAGGGAATTCCCAGTTCGCGAGAAACGATCGCCGCGTGGCAAGTTCGACCGCCGGTGTCGGTAATAATTCCCTTCGCCCGTTTCATCGCCGGGACAAAATCCGGCGTTGTCATTTCAGTAACCAAAATATCGCCGACCTGAATTTGATCGTTCTGCTCTTTATTGTGAATAATTTTCACCGGCCCTGACGCCTGCCCAATCGAAGCCGCCGCACCTTTCAAAATTGTTTCGGCTTTATTTTCTTCAATAGATGTCTCTATTCCTTCATTTTGATCTTTGATTTTTACATTTTGATTTTTCAGTGTCGTTATCGGCCTTGATTGAACCAGATACGGCTTGCCGGCGGCAACCGCAAATTCCATATCCTGCGGCGAATTATAATGGGCCTCAATTTTCATTCCGATTTTCGCCAGTTCGATGATGACGGCATCGGTTAATTTTTGATCTTTTTGGTCAGCGGCCGGAATTGCGACATGTTTATCACCCCCGCCGGCACTTTTGACAATCTTCCACGGCTGGGAGTTGATCTCTTTGGCCGTGATTTTGCCGGTTGTCTTGTCATATAAATAGCGATCCGGTGTCACCGAGCCGGAAACAATCGCTTCGCCTAAACCGAAGCCGGCCTCGATGATCAAGGTATTGGTGTCGCCGGTCGTCGGATCAACAGTGAACATAATTCCCGACCGATCGGACTCGACCATAATTTGAATCGGCACCGCCAAACCGATTTTTCTCTGGTCATATTTGTTGACGATGCGATAGTAAATCGCCCTGGCTTCATAAAGCGAAGCAAAACACTTCTGTGTTGCTTTGACAACTTCGTCGGCGCCATGAATGTTGAGGAATGTCGCCTGTTGGCCGGCAAACGAAGCATCCGGCAAGTCCTCAGCCGTGGCGGAGGAACGAACGGCGACATCAACCGGTCCAAGTTTTTTGTAATTTTCCTTTATTTCCGCCGCCAATCTCGGTGGTATTTTTGCCGACAAGATATGTTTTTTTATCACCCGCGACAGGGCATTTAATTTTTTTGAGTCCTCCGGATCAACTCCTTTGAGCGCTTTGGCGATCGCCGGACCGATGCCGGTTTGCTTTAGAAAATAATAGTAGGCCTCGGCGGTGACGATAAAACCGTTCGGCACCGGGAAACCGGCCCGAGTCATTTCACCAAGATTCGCCCCCTTGCCACCGACCAACGCCGTGTCTGTGCGACCAACATCTTTAAACCAAAGAATATGCGCTTTATTTTTGCTAAATGCCATGCCCCTCCTGGAGAGAATTAAGAATTCTGAATTAAGAATTAAGAGTAGTGGATTTCCCGGAATTCACAATTCACAATTCATAATTCTATTTTTATTATATCACAACTTTTCCCCGACAACTTCCCGAACTTTTTCCCAATCGAAACCGCGCGACAAAAGATGGCGAGATAATTTTTCGTAGATTTTTTCTGGTGGGATTTTTGCGTTTTTGGCGATAAATCTATCGGCGGCTTCGGCGATTTCATCGGTTTGATCGCTATTTTCAGCCAAAACTTTCTCGACGATCTCCGCCGGCACTTTTTTTGCCATCAATTTATTTTTTAGCCAATATTTTCCCGTCGGCTTGATTGATTTTTGAAACCGGACATAATTTTCGGTAAACTTTTGGTCGTCGAGAAATTTCTTTTCGATTAAAAACGCCAGCGTTTCGGCAATTTCTTTTTCGCCAAACATTTTTCGTTTGAGTTTCTCCTCCATCTCGCCGATACTTCGATCTCGACTTTTGAGTAGCCAAAATGCATATTCGCGAACATTTAATTTCTTCATAATTTGATTTTTAGGAAAATTGGAGTACAATTAATATATTCAATCGAACGGGAGGAATAGAAAATGCCAAAGTTCAGAAAGCAAGGAATACATGGGATGAAAACCTGTAAAGCTTGTGGCAATCAGTGGACAAATAGCGGGAAAAATTGTCCAAATGGCTGTCCTGCAGAAATCAAAAAAGTCAGATTCGGCGAAGAAAATTGTTACTGTGAATTTTGCAAAAGAGATTGGAAAACCGCCGATCATCCAAGTGCAACCCATTGTATTTATGACAATTGTCCATCAAATTCAAAACAACGACTCCAACTTTCGCCGACTTAACCACCCAACCTCGCCACTCGGCGAGTTTTTTTATGGGTTTTCAGGGAGGTAAAGGGATCTTAGGGGATTCCGATCCATAATTTTCTCTCCCCATAATTTTCTACTCATAAGTTCCCCTTATCTCCCCTAAAATCCCTTAATTTCCCTTCCCCAAAAATTTCTCGGCTTCCCTCCAAAATTCCTTTTCATTTCTTTCTTCATTTTGCTGGCGTCTGACAATTTTTTCGTTTGAGGAAATATTGCCGCTGCCAACTCTTTTCTGTTCGAGTGCTTCCATTTGATTGTGAAGCATTTTGCCTTCGCCTTTTAAGAGAAATATCGCCCGATCAGCAATACTCACATCACCCAAATTATTTCGCCGGCAATATTCAAAATCACCCAAAAGTTCTTCTAACGACCCTTTAGAAAATCCGAGAAACTCAATATATTCTTTCGTTGATGCCCGCGAAAATCCCTCTTCGATATTTCGAACTCCGGAGCGTGCCGACCGAAGCATGTGGTCGGCGGTGTCCATCATTTTCTGACCGGTTTCTGGATGATATTTCGGAAGCGTTTTGACAAACTTTTCCGTCAGCTCAAAAATTTCATTGGCTTGTTTCCAAGTCAACAAATTTTTATATCCTAACGGATTCCTTGGCACAAACATTTATCACCCCTTACCTCCCTTAATTTCCCCTAAATTCCCTTTTCTTGATTTTATTTTGAATTCTGCTATGATGTTTGTATCACACGATCGGAGGTTGCGATGATTAGACCTGAACCTGACTGGATGAAGACAGCTTCAATTGCGAAAATGATCGCAAAACTTTTACAAGAAAAAGGAATTGAAATTGGAGAAAATACAGTTTTCCTACTTCTGAATTTGGGCGAAGAAATTGGTCCAATGGACAGAGCAGGTGCTGAATTAGTTTTCAATGAGCAAAAACAAGCCGAATTCTCGAATCAATTAAGCGGAGCAATCTCAGAAGACAAGGCAATGGAAGTTTTTTCCTCTACCCCACTTTCAGTTTTCCGTCCGAAACCAGACGAAACCGGTCCGTCAGATCCTTAGCACTTCACATCGAAGTGCTTTTTTTATTGACTTCAATTTTATTTGAAATTTGACATTAGTAATTTGAAATTTCCAAACTATTTTTCCTCTTTCATCTTCTCGATAATTTTTTCTTTGATTTCTTCGGCAATTTTGGGGTTGGATTTGAGAAATTCCCGCGCGCCCTCTTTGCCTTGGCCGAGTTTTTCGCCATTGTATGAAACCCAAGCGCCGGCTTTTTCGATAATTTCTTCCATCACGCCGAGGTCGATAATTTCACCTTCGGTATCAATTCCCTGCCCAAACATTATGTCGAATTCGGCGGTTTTGAACGGCGGCGCAACTTTATTTTTAACAACTTTGACACCGACATGATTGCCGACATTTTCCTCACCCCGTTTCAACGTTGCTTTGCGACGAATTTCCAGCCGGACTGATGCGTAAAATTTTAGTGCGTTTCCACCGGTTGTCGTTTCCGGATTGCCAAACATCACGCCGATTTTCATTCGGATTTGATTGATGAAAATCACCATCGTTTTTGATTTCGAAATTACGCCGGTCAACTTTCGCAGAGCTTGCGACATCAACCGCGCTTGAACGCCCATCATCGCGTCGCCCATTTCGCCCTCGATTTCCGCTCGTGGAACAAGCGCCGCCACCGAGTCAATGACGATAACATCAACAGCATTTGAACGAACTAAGGTCTCGCAAATTTCCAGCGCCTGCTCGCCGGTGTCAGGTTGGGAAATCAAAAGATCGTCCAAATTAACGCCGATTCGCTTGGCATATTCCGGATCAAACGCGTGTTCGGCATCAATGAAAGCCGCCAGTCCGTCAAGTTTTTGCGCCTCGGCGACGACATGAATCGCCAAAGTCGTTTTGCCCGACGACTCCGGTCCGTAAATTTCCACCACTCGGCCGCGCGGTAAACCGCCGACACCAAGCGCCAGATCCAAGGCAAACGAACCGGTTGAAATGACCGCAACATCGGTGACAGTGTCGGCGCCGTATTTCATAATCGAACCTTTGCCGAACTGCTTTTCGATTGTCGCCAAGGCAACATCAAGCGCCTGATTTTTCGCCGACCGAATATTTTCTTTTTCTGTTTTGATTTTTGCCTGCCTGCCGGTAGGCAGGTTTTCTTCTTTTTCCTCGATCTCCTCCGGACTTTTCTTCGCCATAATTTTCTCCAATTAATTATTTGCTAAATTATTTTGTGAATTGAAAGGTGGAAAGAATTATTTTTTCGGTATCAGTCAGAGATTTCTTTTCAGACGCGATTTGAACTGAAAAAACTGCAGATTGATATTCACACGCAATATTATAGTAGGTTCCTGCAAATCCGCCAGCCTCATATTCGTATGCCTTTTTGCCACCCAACGTAATTTCATTAAGATTCGTATTCATGTTGTCACCTCTAATAAATTCATAAAAAGTTTTTGTTGATTTGGGCTGTGGGCTTCCTTGATTAACGTAGTCAGATACCGTTGAAAAATATTGAATCATAATAGTTGGAGAATAACCTTCTCCGTACATACCGCCAGAATCAATTTTATTTCGAACTGCTTGATTTTCAGGAGAATTAATTGACAAATTTTTTCCATCAACTTGAGTCACCCAATCAGCAGGAATTTTAACACCGAATCCCTCTGTCGAATTTGTATAAGTTTTCCAACCGAAAGTTGGTGAAGATTTGATATCGGAAATCTGTTTGTTCAAGTCATTAATCTGGCTTTGGAGGTTGTTTTTATCATTGGTTAATTTGCGCTGCATATAATAGTAGGTGCCACCGCCAACGACTGCAATTGTCAAAACCACCGCAATCAGAATCTTCCAAAACATTTTCATAATTCCTCCCTGTTAAATTAGTTTTATGCGGGTAAGTCTTAAGTCGTAAGCAAAAAACGAATTGGTTTTGCTTACGGCTTACTAGCTTACAACTTACGGCTTGTTTTCCGCCGTCTTAACTTTCTTCTCGACGATCACTGTTTCCTCGGCGATTTTGTTCGCTTTATTTTCAGCCGAAACGACGATGGTGTTGATGCCGTTTTGTAGCGAAACATCGCGCTGGAAATTCCCCGACGAATCAACCGAGACCGATTCCTGATTGATTTTTATGCTGGCACCGGTGTCGGTTTTGCCACTGATGGTGATATTTTCCACCTCAACAACACTATCGTTCGCCGGCGAGATGATAGATAATTTCGGGACTGATGAGAAACTTAGAACTTGGAGGACAACATAAACCGCGGCGGCGGCGCAAAACAAGCAGGAAAAAAATATTGTTGCGATTTTCGGTGTGACGATAAAAGTTTTACCTGTGGCAATTTTTTTAGTCGAAAAAGTTTCATCCGGCAAGTCCTTTCGCCCGCGTTTTTCCAGTTGATACTCCTCCCAAGTTTTTTCAGCATCAAGTCCGAGGTACTGCGAGTAAGTCGCCAAAAAACCGCGGACATAAATATCACTCGGCAAGAGTTCAAAATCCTCGCGCTCAAGCGCTTCGATGTATTTTGCCCGAACTTTGGTTGAAAGCTCGGCTTCGATCAGATCAACTTGAAGACGCTTGCGAGCTCGCCGCAATTTTTCGCCAAAAGTTTGGCTGGTTCGAATTTTGCGTAAATTAAAACCGGCAGCAACCATGATTTTAGTTTAAAGCTATAAGTGAAAAGTGTAAAGTCATAGTTTAAAATTTTAAATTATTCCAAACAAATCCCAGCATGGAGTGCCGACCAAAGTTTTTCGTTTTTCGTTTTGCATTTTAAGTTTACTCAAAATTGTCGTTGTCAATTCCGGTGGGATTCTGACCGGCTGATGACAAAATGTCTCTCGGTTTGGCGCCGTTGGCCGGACCGATAACGCCCTCCTGTTCCATCATATCAAGTAGTCGTGCCGCTCGGGCGTAGCCGACCCGCAGTCGCCGCTGGAGAAGTGACGCCGACGCCTGACCGGAATTCATTACAACTTGGACCGCTTCATCATACAAATCGTCATCAATTGCCTCTGTCCCATGACCGCTAACCGACTTAGCCGGCCGAAAAGTCAGGATCGAATCATCATATTCGGCTTCGCCCTGTTTTTTGATAAACGCGACCAACTCGTTAATCTCTTTGTCGGAGATAAAACAGCCCTGAACTCGCCGCGGTTTTGACAAACCGTTGCCGAGAAAAAGCATATCGCCGTTGCCCAAAAGTTTCTCGGCGCCGGACATATCCAAAATCGTCCGCGAGTCAACCTGGCTGGCGGTGGCAAAAGCAATTCTTGAGGTGATGTTGGCTTTAATTAAGCCGGTAAGAACATCAACACTCGGCCGCTGAGTGGCGACAATCAGGTGAAGACCGGTCGCCCGGGCCATTTGGGCGATTCGGACAATCGAGGCCTCAACTTCGTTGGCGGAGACCGCCATCAGATCGGCTAGTTCGTCAATAATGATGACGATGTACGGCAGTTTTCCCTCCGGACCGGGCGCCGAATTGTAGGCAACAATATTTCGGCTACCCTGTTCGGCAAACATTTTATACCGCCGCTCCATTTCGTAAACCGCCCACTTTAAGGCCGAGACCGTTTTGTCAACCTCGGTGACGACCGGCGACAGAAGATGGGCGATACCGTTGTAATTGGTCAGCTCGACCCGTTTCGGGTCAATCAAAATTAATTTCAACTCCTCCGGCGCATTGTGAAAAAGTAGTGTTGTGATGATTGAATTGATGCAGATTGATTTGCCGGAGCCAGTGGCGCCAGCGACCATCATATGCGGCATCTGCTCGAGATCTATCGCTACCGGCATGCCGGCGACATCACGACCGAGTGCTAGTGCCAATTTGCTCTTGACCGCCGCGAATTGGGGCGAGGAAACAACTTCCTTTAATGTCACTTTTGCCGGCACGACATTTGGAACCTCAATACCGACAGCGGATTTGCCGGGAATCGGCGCCTCAACGCGCAAACTTTTCGCCGCCAGCGCCAAGGCGATGTCATTTGACCGGGCGGTGATTTGATTTAATTTAACGCCCTCGTTCGGCCGAAGTGTATATTGCGTCACCGTCGGACCGACATTAACATCCTGCATTTTGACCTCAATGCCGAAATTTAAGAAGCACTTTTTGATCGTCTCGACATTTTTCGGAATGTCACCGGACTTGGCGACATCATCGGACGATTGTAAAAGTTCGTAAGCCGGAAACTGCCAAATTCGGCCAGTCGGCGTTTTTGTCTGTGGTCGCGGGGCAGTTTCGATCACTTGAGCTTTAGGAATTTCCTCAATTTTCGGCCGACTGAAGGCGGACAATTTTTTTCTTAGGTTGGCAAAAAAACCGCCACGCGGCTGCTCCAACTCTTCGTCCTCCGCTCCGTGGCGATGAACTTTGACGCCGGCATCCAAATCTTTTTCTTTTTCTTTTTCGCTGGTGGGCGCTTCACGACCGAGAATTTTGGAAATTGATAAATTAAAAGTAATCATAATCGAGACAATGACCGCCGCCAAAATTATCACGAACGACGGAAAAACACCAAGGGATTTGCGAAGCGGCGTCGAAACCAATAGGCCGATTACTCCGCCACCCTGACCGTTGGCAGCAACTGATTTTGCGCTTTCAATCGGAATAAAAAGATGCAAAAGTGCCGGCAAAAAGAGGAAAAAGATTGCCAGGCCAAAAAATTTCGCTAACTTTACGCCGCCTTTCGGCGGAAAGAGGATAATCGCACCGAGCCAGAAAAGAATAATCGGGAAAAGATAGCCGACGATAAAACCGAACATTTTGTAGTTCAAAATTTTCAGCGCCTCACCCATTCGGCCGGCCGAACCGAAAATGCCGAGAAAAATGATGACGGCAATAATCATCAAAACAACGGCAAAAATTTCCCGCCAAACTTCCGGCCCGAGCCCCAAAGTGATGTCAAAAACAAAATCCCCCCAGTCGTTTTCCCGCTGGTACCACTTCGGCCTTTTTTGCTTATGTTTTGGATACTTGCGTCGTCGACCCACAGGCTCCTCCAAAATTGAAATTCTAACACGGATTTCATCACACAGATAGGCACGGATTGGAAGGAATTAATCCGTGTAAATCCGTGTAGTAGATCCGTGTTCGAACTTCCTTTTATTCTTCCTACTATATAGTATATCACTTCCCTGATTGTTGACAAATTATTCCAGCTTTGATATTCTGAAAATGCGGTTATCAACGGAGGTGACCAGTGATGTGGATTGATTCGGCAGAATTACCATTTTTTTCTACAGAAGAAGCTCTCGTCGAACATTTGATCGCTAATCATCCAGTCGAAAATGCCAATGTAATTATTCAAGCGTGTATCGAATATGGAATGTTTGAACATTCAGCCGAAGAATGGCTAGAAATCGTTTACAAAATTCAAACAGAATTCTAACCCACCAGCGACCACATCGGCCGCTTTTTTTATCAGCTAATGCTTTCAGCGAAAACCAAGAAACGTTCGCTAAAATTAAATAACGCAAAACGATCAACCAAGAGGTGAAGTCGATGAGAGTTTACAATGTCGCAATGGAAATTATCGGCGACAATCCTGATCATGATGATAGTTTTGTCATCCGAAAATTGCAACAGCAATTTAAAATTTCCGAAAGCGAGCTTGGAAAAATCGTCAAAAAAATCCGCGATTTAATTCAAGTTCTCTAACCCTTTACCCAAACACCGCCAGCCGGCGGTGTTTATTTTATCGAGGTTTAGTTCATAATTTCTGTTTTCGCAAATACTCATCAAACAATTTTTGGAAAAAATCGGCAATTTCTTTTTTTGAATATTTTCTGGTCAAAAGTGGTTTTAGGTAATCAAAATTTTCCAAACTTTTTGTCAGGCGGGAAATTAAAATCGCCGGATCAATTTGCTCCTCAAATTTTTCTTTGACACCGGAAATCAATTTCTCGAATGTAAACTTTTTATCCTGCAAAATAATAAACAGATCAAAAGCATCTTTAACTTCGCTTCGCTGATAGGCCAACAAAGTTTTAGAAATTGCGATGTCAAGAAGCGATTCGACCTTGAAGCCGGAAACTTCCATCACTTTTCCGATTTTCGGAAACGGATAATAGACAAATTCAAGTTTTAATTGATCGCTGTCGGATAATTCGAAAACATACTGGAAGCGATTCATTCGGCTGAAACTTTTTTTGTTTTTCGCACCCAGAGATTTTTTAATCTGGTTTGACAAAGTTGTCAAAACATCAACCGGTGGCAAATCAAACAAAATGATGTCGATGTCCTCCGACTTCCGGTGATGCAAATAAATTTCTGACAACGCCGTTCCGCCACCCCAAACCGCAATATTTTCAATTGGCGATTTGAAAATTTCTTTAAGCACCAGTTTTTGCTCTTTTGTTAGCATAGAATTTTTTGATCATTGATTTTAATGTCGGATCGATTTCCAAATCGGCAAGATTTTTTTCCAGAATCTTGGTATTAAGGGATTTGTAATCGCCGAAGTTTATTTTTCGCGCCAAATACCAGCGCAAAACCGCCGGATTTTTCAAATTCAGATTTTTTGTTTCATAGTCCCAGATAAATTTTTTGTCAACTTTCATACTCAAATTATAGCAGAAATCCATGGAAAATGATACGCCCCGTTAACAAATACTTCCGGCTTTGG
This sequence comes from Candidatus Berkelbacteria bacterium, assembly GCA_026397205.1. Classification (GTDB taxonomy): domain Bacteria; phylum Patescibacteriota; class UBA1384; order XYA2-FULL-43-10; family CAINNR01; genus JAPLVH01. The sequence goes on from JAPLVH010000014.1 coordinate 12,990, forward strand.
TATTCTCTAAATGCAGTTATCGCGCTTGAGAGGTGAAGAAGAAATGCTCGGATATGAACACTTCTATACGTACAGTGAACGCTGGAAACCTCTTTTTGAAGAATTTCCAGAACTCAATCTCGAACAAGGAGTTTGCTGGTTTGCTTGCCTTTCAATGCTGTTAAATTCCGTGTCGACAAAACCGACGCAAGATTTGTACGACGCAGCCAAACTCCTCGCCGCAAAAGTATTTCCCGAAGGGCTAGAAAATCTGCTCAATCTGCATAAAACAATGATGTTAATACGGCCGACAGCAAATGAACAGACACAAATTGTCGTCGATTATCTATGCCAGTTCCACACCGGGATTAAAGCCGTTCTTTACATGATGCCCTTGATGAAAATCGATTGCTGGTGTTTCAGGAAAGATCAAAACCAATCGGATTTATTAGATTTTATGCTAGACCAATGTTCTGGCCGCTACAATTTGTTGCTAACATTCCAAGTCAACAGCGATGATGACACTTGCGCTAGCGGCGGCCATGTCATCTATTTTGATTCAAGCAACGCTCAAGGTCAGCAAATTACGTTGTCTGACCCCAATTATTCTGATCCGCTGTTATTCGACAGACAAAGATTCACTAAGTGGCTAAATGAGGAAAACCCATACACAAGAGGTAGGAGAATAAAATTTGGCGGTTATGTTTACGGCTTCAAAATCGATAAATAGTTCACGCTGCGGCCACATCGGCCACTTTTTTTATAGCGACACTGATAAATCAAGATTGCCACGTTCCTCGCAATGACAGCCAGAACACAAAACCGCCCAATTTCTTGGTGCGGTTTTTTGGTGTCATACTGAATCCGTTCGACAATCTCAAGACAGGTTTTTCAGGATCTTATAAACTTCTGGGATTCCGAAATAAATTCGGAATGACAACCGTGTTTTGCTTACGGCTTACTGGCTTACAAGCTTATGACTATTTTACACCTCAATCACCACCGGAATCACCCCACCGTCGCTCAAATTCGTTTCGAGGACTACGACCTCGCAAACGAATGTTCGCTTTGGCGGGCAGGCATCGGCCTTAAACTTCTATGACAACTGGTATGACCATGGGGCGACGCTCCGTCTCTTTGTAGAGAAAATCGCCGAGCTCTTCGCGGATTTTGGTTTTGATTAGCGCCCAATCGCCGCGAGCTTTTTTGTCTGTTGAGTGCTGGGCAAAAAGTCGCTTGATCTCCGCTCTGGCTTTGTGGACCAAATTTTCATTTTCCCGCATATAAATGAAACCGCGAGAAATGATGTCCGGTGATGTTACAACTTGTCCGGTTTGATGATTAACAGTGACGATGATGACAAAAATTCCGTCAGCCGCCATCGCTTTGCGGTCGCGAAGAACAATATTGCCGACATCGCCAACACCAAGCCCGTCAACCATAACATAACTCGCCGGCACCCGCTTGTTGGTGACCGAACCTTTTCCGCCGACAAACTCAATAATTTGGCCGTTGTCGGAAACCAAAATGTTTTCTTCCGGAATTCCGACATCAGCGGCAATTTGGGCGTGAATCATTAATTTGTGCCGCTCGCCGTGAATCGGAATAAAAAATTCCGGTTTGATCAAACCGATCATCAACTTCAAGTCCTCCTGATAGGCGTGACCGGAAGTATGAACATCAAACAATTTTTGGTAGATGACGCGGGCGCCTTCGCGAAAAAGATTGTCCATAACTTCAGAAACCGAGCGCTCGTTACCGGGAATTGGTGACGATGAAAGGATGACCGTGTCACCTTTTTTAATTTTAATTTGTCGATGCTCACCGGCGGCAATTCGAGTTAGCGCCGACCGCTCCTCACCCTGCGAACCGGTACAAACGATTGTCACCCGCTCGTTCGGGTATTTGTCAATGTCGGCAACATCAATCATTGTGTCGGGCGGAATGATCAAAGCTTTCAAATTTGCCGCGACCTCGACATTGGCGATCATCGAACGACCGGAAAATGCCACTTTGCGATTCATTTTTTTTGAAACATTGATAATTTGTTGGATACGAGAAATCAGCGAAGCAAAAGTCGCCATAATGACGCGACCTTTGGCATTTTCAACCAATTTGAAAAGTGAATCCTCAACCTCCTTTTCGGAGATTGTGTGACCGGGTTTTTCGGCGTTTGTTGAATCGGAGAAGAGCGCTTTGACCCCCTGGCCGCCAAGTTCGGCCAATTTTGAGAAGTCGGTCGGTTTGCCGTCGGCCGGCGTATGATCAAATTTCCAGTCGGTGGCGTAAACCAAAATTCCCTCCGGCGTCGTGATCGAAAGTCCGAAACTATCCGGAACATTGTGGTTTAGGCGAAAAGTTTCGATTTTGAAAACGCCGAGCTGAAGAATCTCCTCGCCGGGAATTATCGTCGAAATTTTGACTCGATTTTCCATCCCAAACTCCTCGAGCCGTTTTTTAATCAGCCCAACGGTCATCGGCGCCGAGTAAATTTGCGGGCTGCCGATTTTGTCGTAAAGATAAGGAATCGCGCCGGTGTGGTCCAAATGTCCGTGAGTGATGATGACGCCGCGGATTTTCTCCTTGTTTTCCGCCAAATAGCTGACATCAGGAATGACATAATCAATTCCCGGCATATCTTCGTTCGGAAACATAAAACCCATGTCAATGACGATAATGTCATTGCCATATTCAATTATTGACATATTTTTGCCAACCTCTTCCAGTCCGCCAAGGGGAATGAAACGAAGTGAAGGTTTGCGAAATGCATTTCCGGCCGCGTCTTTCGCCTGTTGGCGATTAATCGCACCGGCATTCGGCGTTAAATTGCCGAAAGTTTTTGACAGGTCGGTCTTTTGCGGACTTCGCTGTCGTGTGTGTTGTGGAGTCATAAGACAAAATCTCCTTTTTGGTTAGAGAACTAATTGAATAAAATCTCAAGTTCCAAGAAACAAATTCCAAACAATATTCAAATTCAAAATTTCAAATATTTGAGTTTTTGAGATTTCTAATTTGTTTGTGATTTGCTTCTTGCGATTTGTGATTTATTTCAAAACAGTTTTTCCTGTTTCACATTTTCCTTCTCGATTTTTGCCAGTTCAGTTTTGACTTTTTCCACCGCCGCCGGCAGTTTGCCGAAATCAATCTCCAAAGTTTGGCGCAGTGAGCCGTTGTGAAGCGCCGCCGCCGGATGATAAAGCGGAAAGAAATAGCGACCGTTCGGGCGACGATATAACTTCGCCCGCAATTTTGTAATCCCGCCAAGTCCGGGCAAAAATGTTTCAGTTGAATGTTTGCCGAGTGTGACGATGATTTTCGGATTAATGACTTCGATCTGCTCCAAAAGAAAATGGCGGCATAAATCCTTTTCCGACTCTTCCGGATCGCGATTTTCCGGCGGCCGGCATTTCAAAGTGTTGGCAATAAAAACTTTCTGGCGATCTAGACCAATCGTTTTTAAAAGCTCATCAAGAAATTTTCCAGCCGCGCCACAAAACGGAATTCCCTTTTGATCCTCATTAAAACCGGGCGCCTCACCGACAAAAAAGATTTCTGCCTCGGCATCGCCAGTTCCTGGAACGGTTTTGGTTCTCGTCTCCGAAAGTGAACACTTTTTACATTCGGAAATCTCCTCGGCAATTTCAATAAGTTTTTGGCCTTTTTCGTCCATCAAAAAATAAATATAGGGCAAAGAAAATGCTTTTTGAAAGAGATCAATTTCGATTGGTTATTTATAGTTTAGCAAATCCCTTGATTTTTGTCAATAGATGTGGTAAATTTTGTTTGTCGCTATTCCGAGGAGGTGTTGGCAGATGCACAGTCAGCTGAATTTGGCACTAACAATCTTTGCAATTCTGATTGTTCTACCGATTTGTATCAAAGATGTTGCTCGCTGGCTGAAGATCAGAGAAATCAGAATTGAACTTAAGAGTGCTTCGGCTGTATATCTGCCGTTCAGGGGCCGGATAGAGAAAAAACCGGAAATCCTGATCGTCGGTTGCCACCCGTCAATCTGGCGGCTGCTCGGCGAAATTGGCGGACAAGTTTTGATTGTAATCGGAATTGATGGCACAAAAGTACTTGAATGTTTCCAAATTGATCGCCGGAGTAATAGCATTATTAACCGAGACGACACCGTTGTTGCCGACGACAATAATAGCTCGGCAATTATGGTTCCCGACATTCATGGCGCCAGAATCTTCCTGCTGACAAGTCAGCCACCGACAAAGATTGACTTCATTTATCTGATGATCGGAAAAATCAAATTGCCGGAAATTCGGATTGCAGCCGGAGAACCAACACACATTAGACCTCAAAATTCACAAGTCAAGAATCTTGCGGCTGAAATTTCCTAGCCCCAGCGGACAACCTTGTCCGCTTTTTTTGTTGGAAAAATTTCTCAAATTTTGATATTAAACCCAAAAAAACATCATTTAATCTCAAATCTGCCTAAGATAATCAATGGCCATTGATTATCTTAGTATTTTCCCCAACAAAAAAAGCTGCCAATTACGACAGCTGATGAAATTATGCCAGTGATGAAGGTCCGGACAATTTTGGTTTTCGTCGCAAACACTTCGGTCGTGTCAGCCAAAGAAGCCGGAGGTATATTTTCAATGACCAATGGCAATCGAGAAGTGCAACATCAATGCCATTAACAATATCCCCGTGATTTGTAATTTCGCATCCGGTTTTTTCAACCAGCTTTATCAATTCATAACGATCGGCGGCTTGAAGCGTGTGAAAAGACCCAAACACAAAATCGCTGTCAATGAGCCGACCACTTTCTAGGATCCAACCAAATCCGAGCCACCAAGTCCTGCCGTCTTTTTCGCGGCGTAGTCCGAGCATCATCCGCCTCCGGTTGTTTGATATTAAGCCGATGTTATCAACTTATCAAATAAAATAATTCCTGTCAACAAAAACCGCCCAATTTCATTTGACAAAATAAAATGATAAATATATACTAAATTTAGAATCCACCCACAGGAGGCACGGCAATGGACGAACGCAAGGCCATTGATTTGTTTGGTGGGAAAGATGCCGTAATGGAAAGAATTACAGATAAATTCTGGGAACAGTTGTAGAATTTTTCGCCGAGAGATATCATCCAGCTTCAGGACATTCACAACCCGCCTTTCAATTTGAGAACCTTCGATCCGAGAACAACAAAACTCGATTTTAAGACAGCAAACGGAATGTCCGGTTCGCTCGGATTCAATATTAATGATTTGATGGGCGAAGCTTTCTTCCCTAATGGTGAAGTCACAGATTATTGGCAAAATGAAATGAAAGAAAAGCCAATGATTTCAACTGGTCCAGAAGTAGATCTCAAAATGTATGTCTGGTTACGTGCTATTCAAGAACTTCAAACTTCTTAACCCACCGACAGCAATTCTGTCGGTTTTTTTATGCCAAAAACCGCCCAATTTCTTGAACGGTTTTCCAAAATAGTTCTCACTTCGTTCGAACAATAACTTCTGACTTTGCTTACGGCTTACGAGCTTATTGGCTCCGACGTTTCAGTCGGAGTCCCGACATTCAAAAATAGTCGGGACTTACATATCTTTCATTGATAGTGCGACGCGGCCTTTTTCCCGATCGACATCAACAACTTTGGCTTTGACAACATCGCCGGGCTTAATGTATTTAGAAATATCTTCGACTCTTTCGCGAGCGATTTGCGAAATATGAATCATTCCGTCCTGCCGCGGCGTAATTTCGACAATCGCCCCGATCTGTTTGCCGGTCATCCGATCACATTTGATTTCCAAAACCCGGCCTTCAATAATTTCGCCGATTTCAATTTCCCGCGTCATGCTTTTGACAATATCAATCGCCTTGGCACTCATCTCCGGGTCGGTCGAGGCAATCATCACCGTGCCGTCGTCTTCGATATCAATCGAAGTCACCTCTTTGCCGCCACACTCCTCAATAATTTTTCGAATATTTTTGCCGCCCGGGCCGATAATTTCGCCGATTTTCTCCGGATTAACTTTCAATGCCGTAATTCGCGGCGCATATTTTGACATCTCGGCTCTGGGCTCGGCGATGACTTCTTTGATCGCCGCCAGAATATCAAGTCGCGCGGTCTTTGCCTGCTTGAAAGTTTGTTTGATGATAGCGTCAGAGAGTCCGGCAATTTTTGTATCCATTTGGATGGCGGTAATTCCTTCGGCCGTGCCGGTGATTTTGAAATCCATGTCGCCGGCAAAATCTTCTAAACCTTGCAAATCAGTCAGAACTTTAAATTCATCTTCAGTTTCGCCGGTGACGAGTCCCATAGCGATTCCGGCAACCGGTTTTTTGATCGGCACGCCGGCGTCCATCAAGGCCAAAGTCGCGCCGCAAGTCGCCGCCATTGACGATGAACCGTTCGAGGCCAAAATTTCCGTCACCAGCCGAATTGTGTAAGGAAATTCCTCGGTTGTCGGAATCATCTGACGAAGTGCTTTTTCCGCCAAATAGCCGTGACCGATTTCTCGCCGACTGGCGCCGCGAACCGGTGAAACCTCGCCGGTCGAAAACGGCGGAAAATTGTAGTGATGCATAAAACGCTTGGTTGTTTCCGATTCCATTGTGTCGATAAATTGTTCCATTCCCGGGGACGCCAAAGTTGCGACAGTTAAAGCTTGAGTTTGACCGCGAGTGAAAAGCGCCGAGCCGTGAGTTCGAGGCAAAACGCCGACTTCAATATCAATGCCGCGAATTTCTTCAATTGCTCGACCATCTGGCCTAAGATCCTCTTTCAAAATCGCTTGGCGAATTTCCTTTTCAACCAACTTCGTAAAGGCGCCACGAAGTTCAACCTGTTTGTAATTGCCTTCGAGCGTTTTCAAAACCTCATCTTCAAAATCTTTTAGTTGCTCATCGCGTTTTTCTTTGTCAAGTTCTCGAACGACGGCTTTCAAGCGATCTCCGACAATTTTCGAAACTTCGCCGTGGATTGTGTGATCGGGCAAAACCTCGACATCGGTTTCCTTTTTTGATTTTTTTGTGTCAGCCGCGATTTTAATTTGAATTTCCAGCGACTCTTGAATTGATTTTTTCGCCAGTTCAATCGCCTCGGCAATTTTCTCCTCCGGAATCTCTCGGGCTTCGGCTTCAATCATCATCACTTTATCTTTGACCGCAGCAACGGTTAAATCCAAAGTTGATTTTTCCATCTCGGAAATTGTCGGATTGACGACAAATTTTTCGTCAATAATTCCGATTTTTGCCGCCGAAATCGGGCACTTAAACGGCGCCTTGGTTTGCATCAAAGCGGCAGAGGCCGCAATCATCGAAATAATGTCCGGATCGTTTTCGCCGTCGTAGGACAAAACAGTGATAATTACTTGAACATCGTTGCGAAAATTTTTCGGAAACAGCGGCCGAATTGGCCGATCAATCATTCGGCAAGCCAAAACCGCCGCATCGGATGGCCGACCTTCCCGTTTGATAAACCGAGAACCGGAAATTTTGCCGGCGGCATAAAGCCGTTCTTCGTAATCAACCAAAAGCGGAAAGAAATCAATCCCTTCGCGCGGTTCATCGGCGACAACCGCTGTCGCCAAAACCACCGTCCCACCGCAAGTCGCTTTGATCGAACCTTCAGCCAAAAGCGCCAACTTGCCGGTTTCCAAAATCAAATCCCGATCGCCAAAGGCGACCTTGTAGCTCGATTCTTTGAGCCCAAGTTTCTTAACTGCCATAAAAATCCCTTCTGGAGAGTTCGAGAGATGAGAACATAGTTTGCAAAGCCGGGCTTTAAAAACTATTTTCTCACCTATTCTCTTACTTTCCTCTTGCCTAAGACACTTAAATTACTTAAGCAACCTAAGTGACTTAGGAGTTATTAAATTTATTTTCTTAACTTAAGGTCAACAATCAACTCGCCATATTTGGTTTCGTCGCCTTTTTTCAAATAATTCAAAAGTCGGCGGCGCTTGCCAACCATTTTTAAAAGTCCAACGCGAGAATCAAAATCGTGGCGATGTTCTTTCAAATGCTTGGTTAATTCGGCAATTTTCTTCGACAAAACAACGATTTGAACTTCGGCCGAACCGGTGTCACTTTCGTGTGTTTGATATTTCCCCAAAAGATCCCCAGCTTTTGCTGGTTTAACTTTGGCTGGTTTGATGTTGTCGGATTTTATCTTATCCACTTTGACTTTTGCCGGTTTGATTTCTTCCGGTTTGTTTTTTGGTTCGACGATTTTTTCCGGCTTTACGCTTACCGGCTTACGGCTTACAGCTTTTTTGATTTCTTTTTCTGCCATTTTTATTTCCTTTTGACTTTCAACTATTTAACTATTGACTGCCGACTTTTTTCTATCGACTCTTTTGATTGTAGCAAACTATTTTTAAAAAAACAAGCCCCCGTTATTTGGGAGCTCTAAGATCGGGATCGATAATAAAAATGTTGTGGTCAAAACCAATTGCTTCCAGAGTTTCCGTGGTATATTTTCCCCAGAATTTGTCCCACTGATCAAAATTTACATCATGATTCTCCATCGACCTAAGGCAATATTGTGCCCTTTCTTCATTGAGAAAAAGCCCAACAATCGGCGAAGTTTTGCCTCCGTGAAAATTGGTGCTACACATCCCAGCCGGGGCAATTCTGAAACCAGAAATAATGTCAGGAAAATAGCGAATCAATCCGTAATTGGTTATCCCAATTTTTGTTCCGCGATTGAGACGCATTCCAACCGGAATTTCTTCGTTAAAAAGACCAGCAATTTTTTCCACAATCGGTTCATTCGGATCATCAGAATTTTCAGTAGCGCGATAAAGCGACTTTCCGGTTGTGACAGCAAAAAACTCGATCTTGCCAGCCATTTCGTCAACCTCCTCGGCGGATTGGTGCGACACATACTATATAGTATATAACAAATTCTGGTTTGAAATGCAAGCGTTATAAAAAAACCGGCACAAAACGCGCCGGCGGGATGATATTATTTTCTTAAAGTTCTTAGCGCGAAACTCATATCTGCACCTTTTCGACAAAGAATTTCAGACGCCTGTTTGACGTCATCGTTATCAAGGTCGATGAAATAACTAAGCGCTGATTTTCCAAATCTGTCTGCTTGGTCAATTCTAGCACCGTTTTCCAAAAGTAAATCAAGGATTTCTGGATTTCCGGTTCGAATTGCATGTTGCGTCGCGAAGAAAATTGGTTGGTGATCGGGACCAATTCTGGCACCTTTAGCAATTAACAGTTTTGTGATTTCAATATGGCCGAAAGCAATGGCCAAATGCAAAGCATCGTTTATGGCCAATGAATCGTATGAAAATTGTAGTAGAAAATCAACAACTTCCAAATGTCCATTTCGCGACGATTTTTGTAGTGGCGTCTCGCCAATACCGTCGCAAATATTAGGGCTGACATTTCTGAAAATGTGCCATTTTACTCTTCCCAAGTTTCCTTCACTGGCGGCGATGTGAATTTTGTGCGTTTTCTTTGCCATCAATTTATCAACGCTTTTGTACTCTGGAAATTCTGCGTCCAAATATGTCATTGACGCGCCCGGCATTGGATAAGTTGTCCCGGCTTCGAGCTTCACCATTTTTGTATTGTGGAGAATATTTGCTCGCCTCGATGATTCATCTGGACCAAATTGCCAATCATAAAACGAAAAAGCTTTCGGCATCGGTGCCACTGCTCCATCCGACATGATTCAACCTCCTCGGCGGATTGATGCGACTAAATAATATATATCAATTTCTGTTTTGAAATGCAATTTTTGTTTGACTTTTGGATTTCAAGCTGATACGATTTCTTCGAAATCCCAACCTCGGAGGTGGAGACGATGTATGAACATTCGATTGCCGAAATCCGCCGTCAGATTTTCGAAATAAAGCCGGACGCAATTCCTGTCGATCATTCTGAAGAATTAAATCGAGGCGGAAATCTCGATTTATTCAAAATGTTTTCTTATTTACTTTTCATGTGTAATCGACTGGAAACCATGATCGCTCCTGACCAAGCCAGCCGCTGGATTGGCTGGATTTACAGCAAAATGGAAACTTATTTCCCGTCAAAGTGGAAGCTAGAAAACATTCGTGACTACGCCAGAGCCGACGCACCAGAAGTTAAACAACAAACAATTCATTGGGTTCAGTCCCAAACTTCCTAACTTCCCCACCGCAACCATTTGGTTAGCGGTTTTTTTATTGTGGCTGAATTGAGTTTTGGTAATCGCGGATTTTCGAGATGATTTTTTCCGAAGTTAGCGAGGCGTCTGTTCGATCAACCTCAAATCCGGCCGCCATCGCATGGCCGCCACCGGCAAAAAGTTTGGCGACTGCCGAAACATCAATTCCTTTTGCAACCGATCGCAGAGAACCGTGAAGAGTGCCGTTTTTTTGCGAGATAAGTAAAACAAAATCAACGCCGGAAGCGGTTTTCAAAAGTTCGTCAATAACACCATCGGCATCGTCGGCATTGGCATGCGCAGCGAGAAAATCATTGCGGCGAATTTCCGACCAAATAAAGCGATAACCACGTTCGTCGTGGATATTCGAGAGAACTTTGCCCCAAAGTCGCAAAGTCGAAAGCGAGCGGGTTTTGTAAATTCGCTGAATAATTTCCTGCTGATCGCCCTTGGCGGCGACAAGTTGAGCGGCGACAGTCAGCGATTTCGGCGTCGTGTTGGCGTTTTGAAAGGAGTTGGTGTCGGTGATAATGCCGGTCAGTAGCGCCGTGGCAATTTCTTCGGTTAAAAGTGAAGTATCTTTTGACAATGTCTCGAAAATCGAAACCAGAATTTCGCAAGTTGAGGTCGCCGTTAAATCAACAAAATTGATTTTGCCGAAGTGATCATTACCGGCGTGATGATCAATGTTCACAACCGGCGTTTCGTAAAAAAGATCGGAATTTTCGGAATAGATCGGGCCAAGCCGTTCCAAATCCGGGCAATCGAGGACGATGATAAGATCTGATTTGAATTTGCCGGCCGGGAAAGTGACGGCATCGGATGTGAACTCGCCGGACTTTGGTGTGACGATAAAATTGATTTTGCCGTCTTCAATTTTGTAGAGAAATTTTTCAGCCGCGGTTTTTGAAACATCAAGCGAAATTACAAAATCACGGTGGCCGGAAAGTTCATTTTTGACTTCTGATGTCGGCAAAAAGGAAAAAACATTTGAGATCGGATCGGCGCAAACGGCATTAACATTTTTTCCGAGCTTTTTCAGTGCCAGTGCAAAGGCGACGATCGAGCCGACGGCATCGCCATCGGGATCTTTGTGCGTCAACAATAAAATATTCCCCACCCCCCGAATCGCTTCAGCAATTTGTTGTTTCGGCGAAAGCTCCATGTAAAAATCAATTACAAATTTCTAATTACAAATTCCAAATGAAATGTCCAATACTTAAATTTTAAATGTCCAATTTTTTGTCATTTGGATTTTGACATTTCCCCCTAGTTTCATTTGACATCTGAAATTTGGAATTTGACATTAACATCTCATCTTATCTTAACCGCCCCCAAAAGTCAACGAAATTTTAACGGCAACCTGGTTTTCGCTTTACTGGACAATTAAAAAAGGCCAGGAAAACCCTGACCATGGAAATCTTAGTTCGGTTCAGAAAACCACTTTTCGAGCCAGCGGCTAAGCAATGAGAACTCGTCTTCCATTATTCTATAACTTGCGCCACCATCAATCCAATCCTCATAAACGATCGCTTCACATTCTTCGACCGACAATGATGTGTTCCATTGCTCAATTCGAATTTGTGGTACTGCACCAGGCCAAAGCGTTTCAACTTTGTAAAGCCCGTGATATTTATTTTCCGGCAATCTCCGCAAAAACCCCAACCCGTTATTGGCTGACTCGATTGAACCAGGCAAAACCAACACCAACCCCGGTAAAATGCCGCAAAGTCGGGCGATCGATTCCCTGTCGGTGTCTTTATCTTGCCAGTTGGCATTGACACCCACAAGTAGATTATTGCCGATGCTCTTCTTCAAGTCGTCCAGATTAAGTTCGAAATGGCTACCGACAATTCTTGTAGCTTCAACCAAAGGTGGAACATTGGGACGCCATTTGTTACGAAATTCTTCCAACATCTCGTCCAAATCTGTGACGACTGGTATGGTGTTCATCTCTCGAACCTCCTGTCGCAGATTAATTAGATATTAGCAGAATCAGTTTCCAAAGTCAACTCTTTACAAAACAAAATCATCGTGCTACACTACAAAAGTAGAAATGAAATGTATTATTCGTAATTTCGTGACTTATTCGTAATTAGTAAGGAGCGCGATGCCACTTACATCGTCTGCAAAAAAAGCCCTGCGAGTTGACCGCGCCAAAAAAGAAATCAACGACCTAACTCGCAACAAAATTAAATCCGCTCTCAAAGCGGCTCGTTTGGCAATTGTTTCCGGTGACACCGACGCGACAAAAAAAATTGATCTCGCCTACCGCGAGTTGGATTTGGCAGCAAAAAAAAATGTCATTCACAAAAATAAAGCCTCGCGACTAAAATCTCGATTGACAAAAAAGTTGGCTAAAGTTGCGGAAATGCCGGCAGTAAAAGTCGCAAAATCTTCAACCAAAAAATCTCCGGCGAAAAAAACCAGCCGCAAGATGTAAGTTGGTAAGTCATAAATAAAAATGCCAGGAATCCTGGTATTTTTATTTTCTCTAATATACTGGCGATCGCCAGTATATTAGAGAAAATTGAGATCAGGTATTCAAATCTAGGTCTTAGATTTGTTTAGAATTTAGGGCTTGGGATTTCGAGCTTTCAGTTGATATAGCTCGGTGTTGTTATCGAGAAAAATTTCGGAATAATCACCCAATCGGTTCGGCCGACAATGAAACGTTTTTCCACCGGCCCAAAATAGCGCGAGTCGTTGGAGTTCGGCCGATTGTCGCCCATGGTGAAATAATCACTGGCGCCAAGTTGCCAGTCGTCGTCTTTGTCAGTGTAAAGTCCGGAAGGCAGATAATTTTCGGTCAATTTTTTTCCGTTGATGTAAACTTGACCGCCGAAAACCTTAACATCCTCGCCCGGCAAACCGATCACCCGTTTGACATAGCGTTTGTTTGTCGGATCGCCGGGATAGTTGATAACGACAACATCGCCGCGATTCGGATTTGAAATTGTATAAGTAATTTTGTTTAAGATGGCAATTTGGCCGGTTGCCATTGTCGGGTCCATCGAAGCGCCATCAACAACAAAAATCGAGATGATGAAATAATTTATAATCGCTAAAATAATCGCCAAAATAATTAACCACTTGGCAAAATCAAAAACAAAACCGCCGCCGTAGATTACCTTGCTCACAAACCTTCGTTGATTCATAAAGTTTTTTCGTCTAAGTTTCTTAAGCATCTTAAGTCACTTAAAAAACTTTTACTTGTATTCCGGTTCCGTTATGTTCGCCAAATTCTGGCTAACATAGCTGACGATCGGATAAAGCGCGAGACAAAAATCGTTAAGGCCCAATCCTTCGCGCTCGGTTAGAAACCAATCCGGAATTATAAATTCTTGATCGACAAATCGCCTTGCCCACAAAGCTTCAACTTGAAAAATAATCGCGTAAGGTAGATATTCAACGAATTTGGAGAAATTTTTCTGGTCGTATGACAAAGGTCGCGGATCGGAGAGATATTTTCGAAATGCCAACCAGTTGGTCATCGCTTGCCGCCCGAGCGCCGTCCGAATCGGCATCGCGCCACCGACAAAAATAATAATCAGGGAAACCGCCATCATTCCAACCCAGAAAAAAGCGGCATATGGGACACTGGAAAAGTAACTCAAGGTGACAAAGAAGCAAGCGATGGCAAAAACAAAAAACAGTATACCGATAAATCGGTAGCGATTATGCATCTTTGACGGATTTTCTTTGAAGTAACCAAGTCGGGTCGAAAGAGCGTAAATTTCTCGTGAGAAAAGTGACATCTTCCGACTGTAAAGGTGGTTGGCAAAACGCTCGCTGACTTCTGTTTCGTTTGACGACAGATTTTGGCGGAAGATTTTCGATAGCAGAATTTTTTCAAAACCGATTAATTGTCCGGAAAAATCTCGCTTGCCAAAAGAAAAACCCCGGTCGCGATCAATAATGTAAATAAATTTTCTAAGCGAGAGGTCAATTAAAGTTGCGGCGATTTCCCGGGCGCCGATGTCCTGTTTCAGAAGAACGCCGACCGCCGCTGGTGGCAATGCCGCCGGTGGTGCCGAAATTGCCCGATCGGGTAGGACAATTTTTTGCGACTTTCGGCGCAAGGAAATCAGTAAAAAAAGATATGCAAGCGCGATAAACGGAATCGCAATCGCCAAAATCAGCCAAACGCTTTTGCCAAAAGTTGAAATCAGATAGATCGTTTCGTCGTAAAACGAAAGTTGTATCACTCCTTTCGGCAATTGGGCGACAATTGTTACCGTTGACGCCGGGCTGACAGAGTCGGCATCGTAAGCAATCGTTGAATCATCAACAACGAACGAATCGGCCGCACCGGTGCCGTGAATCGCCAAAATTTCTGACTTTGTCGTCTGCGCCGCTGCCACCGGCAATTTAAGATTGACTCGCAAGCTGTCGAGATAGAAACCGTTTTGGTCGTAAACCACCATCCGAAGTTCGTCGAAATTTCTCTGCGGTGAAATCTTGGTTGATATCTTTTGACCGTCTTTGGTCACACTGCCATCTTTATTTATGACCAAATTAATCTCCGAGACATTCAAAATTCCGGCCGCCGTTTGATCGGAGGAAACATCGGCCATGTAGCGCGAACCGGAGAAAACTTTCCAGCCGACAAAACCAAAGACAAAAAGAAAAGCGAAAAAAGCCAGCTTTCGCCAAGCAATCTCAATTGTCGGTTGTCGTTTTTCCCCTCGCATTTTGCAATTTTTAAGTCACTTAAGTTTCTTAAGATACTTATTTAAGTTTATCACAAAGTCAACTCTGCCAGCAAATGCTCCAGCGCCAATTTCGGTTCAACGTGGCCGGTTTTAATATCAATGTCAACTTGGCTCAAGCGATAGTAAATTCGTTTCAATGTTGGTAAGTCGAAATTTTCCAGAATTTTCAGCGTTTTGCCGGCAACAAACGGATGAAGGTTCGCCTCGCCGGCGATATTTTGACGCTTGACGCCACGAACGATTAAATCCTCAATAATCAGCATATTGCGAAATTGAAAAATTATCATCGTTAGGATATAATTTTCGTTCTTGCCGTCGGCGATAAGCTTTTGGAAATTTCTGACCGCGAGGCGCGAATTTCCAACGCCAAGGGCGTCAATAAAATCGAAAACATTCGAAGTATTTTCGCCGGCGACCATTTGCTCGATGTCTGATTCGCCGATTTGATCTTTGCCGGCCGCCAACCGAAAAAGATCAAGCTTTTCCAGCTCGTTCAGAAGCCGCGACGAATTGTTGCCGGCAGTGGCGATCAGTTTTTTTGCTGCCGAAGTTGACAGAGGAATTTTCTTTGATTTTGCGCTTTCTACCAGCCACTTTTCGAGCTCAAATCCCTGTCTCAAAGAAAAATTTACTGCTGATTTTGATTTCTGAAGTTTTTTAAAAAGCCCGAGATTTTTGTTAAAGTCACCATTTTCGGCCAAAATTATTTCCACCGACTTCGGCAACTTCTCCAAATTCTCGGCAAAATATTCCCGAAGTTTTTGATCACCGGATGAGAGGAAATTTTTGATGATGATCAAACGTTTGTCGGCCAAAAACGGCATTGCCGACGCCGACCGCAAGAAATTTTCGTAGGACAGATTTTCACCATCAAATTTGCTGATGTTCAAATCACCAAAATTCTCCAAAGCAAATTGACTTTCGATTTTCTTCAACTCCTGATTTAGCGAATATTGATCCTCGCCATAAAAAAGCGCTAGCATATTGTGTTTTTTATCGGTTTCTGGTAAATTATTGTTATTGCGATTCACTTGGAGGTGACAGGATGTTGTCTGCGGAAAACGATCTGCTCGCGGCGGCAATCGCTGTCGCCGAAGTCATCAGAGAAAGATTTGGAATTGTTTTGGATCCTGACTATATGCCAGACCCATTCAATTCAGCCAAACTTCGTCACGCAAGAAACAAGTGGTTTGATATCGAACGATTAAAAACAGATGCCAGAACTTATCTGCTTCTGAAAGGAAATCCTAACTGGTATGATGTTTTCGATTGTTTGGAATGTTATACTTCACAAACTGTATCACTCTTGCCGAATGGCAGAATTTCCTGCCCGCCATCAATGTTTGACGATGCCTGCCTATGTTTTTAATTTCCACCCCGACCCGCTCCGGTCGGGCTTTTTTATTCAAGAATGGACGACGAACAAAACTAACGACTAAAAACGGATAAAATTCCCCTTCCACAACTTTTCACTTTTAACTTTTAACTTTAAACTTTCTTTGTTTCGTCCCAATTGTCACCGATTCCAACTTCAACTTCTGTTGGCACCGAAAGTTTGACGACATTTTCCATCGTCTCTTTCATAATTTTTGCGACACTCTCCGCATCTTTTACCGGCGCTTCGACAATAACCTCATCATGAACAGTCAAAATAATTTTTACTCCACCATTTTGACTTTTGATTTTTGATTTTTGATTTAAAACTTGCATTTGATCCGCCAGGCGGATCAAGGCAAGTTTCAGTATCTCCGCCGCTGTTCCCTGCACCGGCGTGTTTATCGCCATTCTCTGTGCCGATTCCGATTTTATTCGGTCGGCCGAATTTATCTCCGGCAGTTTCCGCTGAAATCCAAACAGCGTTTCGACATAACCTAATTTTTTGGCTTGTGTAATCTGCTCCTCGCAATATTTTTTAATGCCGCCGTGAACGGCAAAATAGCGGAAAATATATTCCGCCGCCGATTCGCGGGCGATGCCCAAAGTTTGCGACAAACCGTATGGGCTGATGCCGTAAATGACTCCAAAGTTGACGGTTTTCGCCAGTCGCCGCTGATCGTTGGTGATTTTTTCAATCGGCACGCGAAATAATTCTGATGCTGTTCGCGAATGAATGTCAACGCCAGAGCTGAATGCTTCAACCATCGCCTTGTCGCCAGACAAACAAGCAACGACTCGGAGTTCGATTTGCGAATAATCGGCCGAAATTAATTTACAATTTTTTTCGGCAATAAAAGCTCGGCGAATTTCCGGTCCGAAATCGCCTTTGATTGGGATATTTTGCAAATTCGGATTTGCCGATGTCAGCCGGCCGGTTCGGGTGTCGGTACCGAAATGGGTGTGAAGCCGAAAATTTTCGTCAACGATTTTCGGTAGCGGCTCTAAATATGTTGACACTAATTTTGAAAGTTCGCGATATTCCAAAATTTTGCCGATGATCGGATTTCCGCCACGGAGTTTTTCCAGCTCCGACGCGCCAGTGGAAAATCCCGACTTTGTTCGCTTGAGTTCGCCGGTTGGCAATTTCATTTTGGTGAATAATATTTTCGCCAATTGCGTCGGCGACGCGACATTGAATTCCTCACCAGCATTTTTCTGAATTTCCTTCCTTAACTTTTCACTTTTAACTTTTAACTTTTCACTAAGTCGCTTAAGCGACTTGACATCAACTTTTATTCCGACATCCTCGATCAACCTTAAAACCGGCGCCAATTTCTTGTCAATTTCCTCCGATTTAATTCTCGGAATTTTACAACCCAATTTTTCCGCCCGCGCTAAAATATTTTTCATAATTATTCTAAACGGCTTAAGTTTCTTAAGATATTTATAAAAGTTTTAGTTGTTCGTCTTTCTTTGGAATTTCTGATTTTGAATTTGTTTGTGATTTGCCCACAGGGTCACTTCGTAGATTTCTTGTGATTTGCGATTTTTCGCCCTCAAATCTCCGGAGGAGCGATTGAAATCCCAACTCCTCAAAAAGTTCCGTCAGTTTGATTTTATCATACTCGCCGAAACGACATTTTTCCAGATCAAAATCAATCGGCACATCACGATAAATCGTCGCCAACTTCTGCGACATAAAAGCCTGATCACGATTCTCAATCAATAAATTTAATATTCTCGGTTTTATTTCTTTTTGATTTTCATCTTTGTCATTTTGATCTTTAATATTTGATTTTTGATCTATATACGCATATAACTTTTCAAGCGAATCAAACTTCTGAATTAAATCTGTCGCCGTTTTACTGCCGATTCCCGGAACACCGGGAATATTGTCCGAAGCATCGCCGGCCAGCGCTTTTAGATCAATAAAATCAGCCGGATCCAGATTATACTCTCGTTTGATTGTGTCGTGATCAACAATTTGGAGTTGACTCAAACCCTTGCGCAAACTATAAACTTTAACATTGCCATTTATCAGCTGATAAATATCCTTATCCCCGCTTACTATATATATGTCAATTCCGCTATTTTTCACTTTTAATTTTTCACTTTTAATTTTCTCGGCAATTGTGCCGAGAATATCATCGGCCTCAAAAGTTTCCTTTTCGTAAATCGGAATTCCCATCGTCTCAACGATTTGTTTGACTCGGGGAATTTGATCGTAAAGTTCCTGATCGGCCTTAACTCGCGTCGCTTTGTAATCGGCGAACTCTTTGTGGCGAAAAGTCGGCCCGGCCAAATCGAACGAGCAAGCGATAAATTCCGGCTTCAAATCCTCCAAAACTTTAATCAGCGTGGTTGTAAAACCGTAAGTCGCGTTCGTCGGCTCGCCAGCACGCGTCGTCATCGTTTTCGGCAAAGCGTGATACGCCCGATGAATTATCGCATTACCATCAATCAAGACCAGTTTTTGATTTTCCTCTGTCATATTCTAACCTTTCGGATAAGATTTTATTGCTTGCTCCTTGGCTTTCAGGAGAATTTTTTCTTCGCCGGGCAAAAGTGTAAAATTACTTTTTGCCGGCAGAATTTCGCCATTATTTTCGCTGATAATTTTTAACGCTTCGATTTGGGTTTTCCATTCCAGTGGTAAAACTCGCGCTTGTAAACTTTTGACCATGTCATTTTCCCGAACTTCAGTCAACATCGTGGCAATGATTTCGCCGGCATCATATTTCTCGGCGACAATTTGCGCTGTCGCCTCAGTTTTTACAGGGCGACCAACCAGATAGCGAAAGTTGATAATTGCTGCATGTGGTGTTCGGCCATACATTCCTCGACCGCCAAAAAATGGTACCGGTGCCGGATGTTGATTTATGCCATGAAATTTTTTGATTACCTCCACCGGCATCAGCGGCAACCAGCCATATTGGCCAAACCAATCAATTTTTTCCTTTTGAAAAATCGAGATTAATTCATCGGCGAATTTTTCCTTGCCAACAATTTTCGGATTGCAAATATAAATCTCACCGGCAAAACCGGCATTTTTTAGGCGGTTGATTGCGCCGGCATCGGCACTTGAGATAACCAAACAAACCGGCTCGACGAGTCCAAAAAGTTCGCCACATTTTTGACAAGCACGAAAAATCTGTTCGCAGGTTGTTCCACTTCCCGACGCCAACAGCGCCAACCGAATTGGTTTTTCCATTTTTATTATCTATTATTTTTTCTTTATTATTTATTCTGATTCTACCACTTTTCGCCTGACTTAAAAAGAAAAAACCGCCCTAGATTTCTAGAGCGGAGAGACCTAATCCTAAACGGTCATTAACGATTTGAATAATTTCGTTGTGAACAATTTGCGGAATCGGTTCGGCATCAATAACTTCACAAAAATCAAGATGCCGATTTGCATATTCTAAATATCCTTCATGTACCAAACTGTGGAATGACAGTGGTTGCAGTTCAATTCGATCTAACTCATCACCGGTCTTTCTTTGAAAACCAACTTCCGGTGGAAGAGACAAAACAATCAACAGATCTGGATTGCAATCTTTATTAGCTAACAAAGTTAAGTCCTCAATCAACTTGATATCGCCGCCACCGGCAACACCTTGATAAGCATGAGTCGATGAAGCATACCGATCGCAAAGAACATCTTTATTATTTTCCAAACTCGGAATTACAACTTGAGCAAAATGTAATGCTCGATCGGCAGAAAAAAGCAAAATTTCCTGCTCTGGTGTCAATTTATACCCTCCATGAAGAATTTCATGTCGGAGAAGCTTGCCGGTTTCCGTTCCACCCGGCTCCAAAGTTTCAACGACTTCACGACCAGCATTTCGGAATGCGTGCGCCAAATATTTTAGCTGTGAAGATTTTCCGGCGCCATCAACACCATCAATTACAACAAAGAAACCTGTTCTGGACTTCGCCATTTTACCGACCTCCCTTGGCTTCTTTTGCCAATTTTGCATCGATATTTACCACAGCTTCAGCCATCAGTTCGGCAACAAACGGATCGTCAGTTCTGAAAGTTCTCTGATCGAATGTCCGTCTTCCATTTTCTACATCTTCCCAGAAACCCTCGAAGAAATCCTTGAAATAGCTACCGTAAATATGGAAAGAATTTGCTGTGTGGGTATAATGACCGACACTAATTTTTCGACCAATCTTTGCGCTAATTCTTTCAGCAACAATCCGCTGCAAATCAGTAAAAGCGTACATATTCATCAGACCGGCTTTGAAGGCATCGTTGCTACGAATTCTGCAATCCATAATCAGTTGATCGTCAAAAATTCTGAACCAGAAACTCTGCAAACATGGTGGGTCTTTAATTCCGAAATCAGCCCAAGGTTTCCATGTTATTGCTTGCGCTTGTCGCGAATACGGTTGAGCAACCAAGGCATCAACAACTTGAGAAATCTGATCGATTGGATTTTCAATTCCGGGAACTTGAAAATATTCCAGCCGCTCATGATATGTGTATTCCCACTTGCCTTCTTCCGGCGCAATCCAATGGTCATGGACACCATCGACGACTTCACGGCGATAGATTTCCAAATCTTCAAATCCACCAGGCCATGCGCGGTGAAGACGGGGCTCGGCAAATGGATCAAGAATTGTCAGACACAAACCAATGTCACGTGATTTCGGATCACCGGGCTTATCATATTGGGTTGCAATTTCCGCGCCATATTTCCAGCAAGCTACAACTGATTCTTCCCAACCGCGAGCAAGACAATCACTGACCACTTGAACCGTTGGTCTAACCATCATTTTCAAAACTTCCGGCGGGGTAATAATCATTTTATCGACCTCCTGTTGTCAAAGTGCTTCCTCCAAAACCGGAGGGATTGTTGCCAAACGGCAACAAAAAGGGCTCGTTGCCCTCACTAAAAATCTTAGCAGATGAAAAATTTTTGTCAAATTTTGCTTTACTTTCACGCTAATTTGAGATAACATCAAAGGAGATTTGTGGATTTTATTATCCGTGTTTATCCGCGTGGCAAATCCGTGTTCGAATATCAATTTAAGATTTTTATTATGAAAATCGCCATCGTTGGTTTGCCGAATGTTGGCAAGTCAACACTATTTAACGCTTTGGTCAAGGGATCGAAAGCCGAAGCGGCAAATTATCCCTTTTGCACAATCGAGCCGAATGTCGGCATTGTTGAAGTTCCGGACGAACGGCTTGCTCCGCTCGGCGAAATTTCTCATTCGAAAAAAATCGTTCCGACCGTTGTTGAATTTGTTGATATCGCCGGCCTTGTCCGCGGCGCAAGCAAGGGCGAAGGACTCGGCAATCAATTTCTATCGCACATTCGCGAATGCGACGCCATCGCCTTGGTTGTCCGTTTTTTTGTTGATGATAATGTCGTCCATGTCGGCGGAAAAATTGATCCGAAAGATGACATTTCGACGATTGAGACCGAACTTCAGCTCGCCGATATGGCGACGGTTGACAAGCGGATTTATAATTTGGATCGCGACATAAAAAGTGGATCTAAAGACGCGAAGGTTGAAAAATCGGCTCTAGAAAAAATTCTTCGCCAACTTTCAGACGGCAAAAATGCTCGAACGGCAGATTTGTCAGACGACGAAATGGCGACGATAAAATCACTCGGACTTTTGACCTTGAAACCGGTTTTATACATCGCCAACTGCTCGGAAAACCAGCTAAAAGATTTTAATGACGACAAATTTATTTCGATTTCCGCCAATATTGAAGCAGAGTTAAACGAACTAACAGAAGAAGAAAAACGCGAATACCTCGACGAACTTGGTATTTCCGACTCCGGTATAAATAAATTAATTAAAGCCGCCTACTCGATGCTGAATTTGATTACCTATTTTACCTCCGGCGAAAAAGAAACTCGGGCTTGGACAATCCCCGCCGGCGCCACAGCACCCCATGCCGCTGGCGTAATTCACACTGATTTCCAGCGCGGATTTATTGCCGCCGATGTTGTCAGTTGGCAAGATCTCTACGCCCATGGCGGTTGGACCGGCGCCCGTTCGCAAGGACTCGTCCGAACCGAAGGCAAAAATTACATCTTCCGCGACGGCGACACGGTGATTTTTAAGTTTAATGTTTGATTTTGGCTTGCCCAGCGTAGCTTTAGCGAAGTTGGGTCATTGCGAGCCATCCGCCTTTGGCGGAGGCGCGGCAATCTTTTTGGTTTTATGATTGCCCACAAGGTCACCTTCGTAAGACTTCGTCATTATTCCTTGCAACAGCCCAACAAAAAAACTCCGGCATATTGCCAGGAGTTAGGACTTTGGTTTTGCATCTTCGAGTTGTTTTATAATTACTTCTGCCGGCATATTTTCCCACGGCTTTTTCGATTGAGGTTGGACAAACGGAATTCGCGGTTCGCCAGAATTCAAATCTGCAAGAAATTGTTCATTGGCAATTTTTGCGACTTTGAGTGGATTCCTGCTCATCACAATCACCTCTTCCATTAAATTAGCAAAATGTTGACTTTTTTGCAAGCGTTTGCTAGGATTAAAATACAATTTAATTAATCGTCGTAAATATTGTTCGAGGAAGAATGACGAGAACTTCTCACTCGATTCCTCGCTCGAAGAATGATCACGACAATTACTTCCCCCGATTCGGGGGCTTCGCCCACACTAAGCGGGACAAACGAAGGCCATAAGAGGAGATGAAAATGCGAGAATACGAACTGACGTATCTGGTTTCTGATGATGTTTTGGAAAAAGATTTGAAAGCTGTCAGCGATAAAGTTGCCGGTATTATTTCTGCATCCGATGGAACAATTTCCAAGGAGGAGCCATGGGGACGACGAAAGCTGGCCTATCCGATCAAAAAGCAAAATTTTGCCAGCTATTTCACACTTTGGATTACGATGCCGGCGGAAAAAGTTGTGGCGATTGATCATGAACTTCGGGTTTATCCGCAGGTAATTCGCCACTTGATCGTTAGCAAAGTTCAAAAAAATAAAGAATTGACGGTGACGACTTCAGATGTTGTTGATACCGCCGATGTCAAGGACATTTTGGGCGAAAAGAGTTTTGAAGTTGTCGAAGGCGAAACCGAAGAATCGAAGGATTTGATGGCAACAAGGGAAATAAAATCTGAAGATTCCAAATCACAAGAAACAAATTCCAAACAAATTCTAAATTCAAAATCAGAAATTCCAAACAAAGAAGAAATCAAAACCGAACCGGTCAAGGCGAAAGTCATCAAGCCAAAAAAAGAATCCAAAGAAGACGAAGCTGATAGAATGAAAAAGTTGGATGAGAAGCTGGACGAGCTTTTGGGAGATGACCTTTAAATCAATTTCTAATTACTCTAATTAACCTAATTATTCTAAACAAATCCCAATAAACTAATTCCCCAATTTAGGCATTCGTATTTTGGTGCTTTTTTAGGTCAATTAGTATAATTAGAACAATTAGAATAATTTATTTCGACCTTTCGGTCGAAGGAGGCATTATGTTTAGCTTAAATCGAGCAATGGTTATCGGCAACGCGACAAAGGATCCGGAGATGCGCTACACTCCAAACGGCCAAGCGGTGGCATCATTTGCCGTCGCAACCAACCGCCGCTGGACTAATCGGGAAACTGGCGAACTGCAAGAACAGGTTGAATTTCACGACATTGTTGTCTGGGGAAAAATGGCGGAAAATGCCAGCCAGTATTTGAAAAAAGGCGCGCCGGTTTATATCGAAGGCCGACTGCAAACCAAAAACTGGGAGGGACAAGACGGCGTTAAGCGCTACCGGACGGAAATCGTCGCTGAAAATTTTATTCTTCTCGGCAGTCGTGGCGGTGGAAATTACGAAAAATCGGGCACCAACGAGCCCAGTCGAGTTGCGCCGGAAAATCCGATTGAGGAGGTTTCAAAAAGTGACGACACTAAATCTGACGCCGACGGCAAAAAATCGGACGAAGAAAAAAAGCCGGAAACCGAAGAGATTGATATTGACGAAATCCCATTTTAATAATTCCTTACCAATTTACGAATAATACCAAGAACGAAATTACCAATAAGAAAATACCTGGAATTCTGGTTTTATTCGTAATTTCGCTTTTAGATTTTTTCGTAAATTGGTAAGATCATAAAGGAAATTTTATGGACAATTTTGGACAAAAAAAGAAGTGCTATTTTTGCAAAATGCGGGTCAAGGAAATTGATTACAAAGACACAGCGACTCTTGGTAAATACCTAAATCGCTGGTCAAAAATCGATCCCGGCTCGCGCAGCGGCGCTTGCGCCAAACACCAGCGTCAGCTTTCGGCGGCAATCAAACGGGCCAGAGAGCTGGCGCTATTGCCGTATATCAGCCGATAATTTTTAATTTTGCAATTTTCAATTTACAATCAAATTACAATCAAATTCCAATTTTCAATTTTTAAGCGTTTGGAAATTTGGATATTGAAAATTCATTGAAAATTTTAAATTGATAATTGAAAATTATGCTTTCAATCACCAATCTCAAACTTGGGACAAAAATTTCTTTGGATGGCGAACCGTTCGTCGTCACTTTTTCCGAACACTCAAAACAGGGCCGCAGCGGCGCGGTGATGCGAACGCGGCTTAAAAGTTTGATCTCTGGCGCGACAATTGCCAAAACATTTCAGGGCGCCGACAAAATTGATGAGGCCGAACTGTCGCATAAAACCGCCCAGTTTTTATATTTTGATAGCCAAGCGGCGTATTTCATGGACTCGGAAAATTTTGAGCAGTTTGAAATTCCGACTCTAAAAATTGCCGACCAAATTGATTATCTGACCGAAAACGCACCGGTCGAAATACTCTACAATGATGACCGGCCGATAAGCATTGAACTCCCGATCAAAATGACATTTACGATAATTTCCACGCCTCCGGGGGTCCGTGGAAACTCCGCCGGCACCGTGACCAAAATGGCAGAGATCAACACCGGCGGCCAAATTGCCGTTCCCCTTTTCATCAAGGAAGGCGACAAAATTGTCGTTGACACCAGGGATGGAAAATATGTGGAACGGGAAAATTAAAAATCAAATATTAAAAATTAAAATGATAGATCAAAAAGTTTTAAATCCCGGCACGGAGTGCCGACCAACATTTTGACTTTTTATTTTTGATTTTTGATATACTTGGTTTATGTTAATTGAACACTCCAAATTAATCGGCTTGCCGGTGTTTGAACTTGAAAACCAATCGAAAGTCGCCGAGATTTCTGATTTTTTTATTGACACAGGTGAGAAAAAAATCGAGGCGGCAATCTGTAAAATCGGTGGTATTTTTCATAAAACCAAATTTATTTCCGCCAAAGAGATCATTGATGTTTCAAAATCGGCGATCGTGATTCAAACCGACGACAGTTTAGTCGTGCCCGAGGAGATGATTCGGCTGGCAAAAAAGTTTAAAACCCGGGCGAAAATCGTCGGCGAAAGAGTGTTTTCCAAAAACGGGAATTATCTCGGAGTTGTCAATGATTATGTCATCGAATCTGGCTCGCTTTGTATTCTGCGAATTTATGTCAGAAAATTTCTCGATGAGCGGATAATTCACTCGTCGGCAATTTTGAAAATCGAGCAACACAAAATCACCGTTAAAGATGATTTTGAAATGGTCAAGCCGGAACTGGCGCCGATGTCGGCCAAAACCGAACTGGCATAATCGATTTTTTTATTTTGGTCTCAAATTTGGGGAAAAAATATGCTCCAGCATAAAAATTCCCCACTTATTGAAATACGGTATCTGTGTCATTAGGTGTGAAAAAGTAGCTCCAGCTACTTTTTCACACCAAATGTTTTTTCTTTTCTGGACTGGATTTTTTTGACAAAAGATTTCAGAAATAAAAACTCACACTATGATATAAATGGTCGCCAGTGGAGCGTTTCGCCGGCAGCAAACGGCACAACCGGAACATCGGAAGTTTCTGACAGCACTTGCCAGTTTACTTTGACCAATTTTATTTTTTGCTTCGTCGGTTTCAACCGATAAAAATTTTCTGCGTTTCGGCAGGCAAATTTCTCCAGCCGATTTTGCCAATCGCCACCCGACTGTGAAAAGAGTTCGACCAGAATTCCATAAGATACATCCGGCGGCAAATAAATCCCCGGCGGCGGACTTGAACTCTCTTTCTTCTCGCGTCGGTGCGGGGCGGAATCACTGCCAAAACCAAAACACTTTTCGCCTGACAATATCGCTTCAAGAATTGCAACACGATCTTCTGGACTTCCGAGAGTCGGTTTGACGAAAAAATGGGAATCAACTTTGCCTTTAGCTAAATAATCCGCAGAAGTTTTCATTGCGTGATGAACTGTCAGCGTTCCAAAAATCCGGCTGGTTTTTGATTTTTCTCTGACATATTTTACACCGAAGCTCGAGCAATGTGCTCCAAAACAACCAATAAATTCGGAAAATTCTGCATTAATTTGTCGGTGATTGACATAAAACCGCCGTCAAAAACAAACGGATCGTCGCAGTGAATCAAAAGCGGCATTTGGAGTCGCTCCATTTTTTTAAGAACGGCGAGAAATTTTCGGCTGGAAAAATCGGAAATTGTTTCAACCGCATTTGTCTGGCACGATGCCGGATAAACTTTGCCGGCGAAAACTCCAGATTTTTTTCCTTCTTCGATAATTGCCGACGTTGTTTTCTCTGTAATTTGAATCGTCAGCAAAAGTTCTGGCAAATCGTCGCTGACACCGGTAATTCTCTTTTTGTAGATTGTTGCTTCACCGGCAGTTCGAACCGGCGGATTTGTATTTGGCATAACAACGACTCGGCTGAAAAGCGAAAGCCCATCTGTCGTCACCGATCCCAACATTTCAGTTTCCAAAATATCTTCCGACTTGTCACCTTTTGGCACCGGATGACCGCGTAAATGTCGGTGACAATCAAAAAACTTCGGAATCTCGATAATAAATTTTTTCGATTTTTTCGGTTTCATTACTTTCAGAATAACAGATATTTTTGGAAAAAAAAGTAAAAAAACACGGAGCCGAGGAACGGCTCCGTTTGTAGCTTTGTGACAGTGCAACTACGCTACGATCTGGACACTGTCGCTTGGGAAGTCGACGACCGGTATGCCGTCAACCGCCATTTCCCAAGCCGGCACCAGACCTTCGTATTGGTTTGTCCCGCCGAGTCGGTTGCGGACGGCGGCGAGGAAGTCGTCGTGGGCAACATGGCACTGTCCGTCAGCGACTTCACTCCTGACAGACATGCCGGTCAAAGCAGTCAACATGTCGTGCGGCACTTGCGGCGTTGAAATCCTCGGGACTTTGGAGATAGTGACCACTTGCATCGCTGTCCTCCTTTTGTAGGTTGTCGTACACACAAAAACTATAGCAGATTGACTTTTAGTTGTCAACATTTTCGATAAAAAAACCGCCGGCATTTTCAGCCGACGGTTCTTTTATTCTTCGAGAGAAGCGAGAAGTTCAACAAATTTTTTAGTTCTCGCTGATAGTTTTCAGCTCGAACAATATACTACATCATGCCCGGCATTTGCGGCATTCCGCCGCCGGCCGCTGGATTTTTTTCCGGTTTCTCCGCCACCGCTGCTTCCGTAGTCAAAAACATTGCGGCTACCGAAGCGGCGTTTTGCAACGCCGACCGGGTGACTTTCGCCGGATCAATAATTCCAAATTCGATCATATCACCGTACTCATCACTCAAAGCGTTGTAGCCCTCGCCTGATTCGGAGTTGCGAACTTTTTCGATCACAACTCCGCCATCAACGCCGGCATTTTCGGCAATTCGTCGCATCGGCTCCTCCAAAGCTCGGCGGACAATTTCGACGCCAATTTTTTCGTCGCCAGAAACTTCCAAATCTGTCAGCCCGGGAATCGCATCAACCAAGGCCGCACCGCCACCGGCGACAATTCCCTCTTCCACCGCCGCTTTGGTCGCCTCAACGGCATCTTCAACTCGATGTTTAATTTCCTTAAGTTCAACCTCAGTCGCAGCGCCAACTTTTATCACTCCGACGCCGCCAGTCAACTTCGCCAGCCGTTCCTGCAACTTTTCCTTATCATAATCGGAAGTTGTTGACTCGATTTGTTTTTTGATCGCTTCAATTCTTGATTTGATTTCTGTCGGCTTGCCTTTTCCCTCGACAATTGTTGTTTTATCTTTATCGGCGACAATTTTTCGCGCCTCACCGAGCATTTCCAAAGTTGCTTTATCCAATTTGGTTCCGGTTTCGTCGGAGATAACGGTCGCACCGGTTAGCACAGCGATATCAGCCAACATTTCCTTTCGCCGATCACCAAATCCCGGCGCCTTGACTGCCAGAACACTGAAAACACCGCGCAATTTGTTGACGACAAAAGTTGTCAGCGCCTCGCCATCAACATCTTCAGCAATAACGACCAGCTCTTTCTGACCGGCGCCGGCAAGCGACTCAAGCAAAGGCAAAACTTCCGAAATTGCCGAGATTTTTTTGTCGGTGATGAGAATTTTCGGATTTTCATAAACCGCTTCCATCCGTGCCGTGTCGGTGATCATATAGGGCGCAATATAGCCGGAATCAAACTGCATACCTTCGACAACTTCCTTCGCAAGTCCGAAAGTGTTTGATTCCTCAACAGTGATGACGCCGTCTTTGCCGACCTCGTCCATAATTTCGGCGATCAAATTGCCAACCTCTTCGTCCGCCGCCGAAATCGAAGCGACTTGAGCGATCTCTTTTTTGCCGGAAACTTCTTTCGAACCTGATTTAATCGCTTCAACAACAACTCTGGTCGCCTTTTCAATTCCGTGGCGGATGGCAATCGGATTAGCACCGGCGGCGACATTTTTTAAGCCCAAATTTATCATTGCTTGGGCCAAAATCGTCGCAGTCGTTGTGCCGTCGCCGGCAACATCGTTGGTTTTTTGGGCAACTTCCTTAATTAATTGAGCGCCCATATCTTCAAATTTATCTTCAAGATCGATTTCTTTGGCGATCGTCACACCGTCGTTGGTAATTGTCGGCGCACCGTAGCCGCGGTCGAGTACAACATTTCGGCCTTTTGGGCCAAGAGTCACCTTAACCGTATCGGCTAATTTGTTGACGCCGATTTGTAATTTTTTTCTTGCTTCCTCCGAAAATTGAATTTCTTTTGCCATTTGACTCCTTCGTCATAAAATAATAGTTTAGGATTAAGATCTCAGAATTTCTTAAATAGATTCCCTTCCACAATTCTTAATTCTGCATTCTTAATTCTTAATTGATTTATAAGATTCCCAAAATTTCTTTTTCCTGCACAATTTTATACTCCTTGCCGTCAATCTTGACTTCCTCGCCGGCATATTTTCCAAACAGAACTTTGTCGCCGACTTTGACTGAAAATTTGTATTCTTTGCCGCCAACAAGTCCGCTACCAATAGCCAAAACCGTGCCTTCTGACCTTTCCTCTCTGGCGCTGTCGGGGATAATAATTCCCGATTTTGTCACTTCCTCCGCTTTTAGCAGCTCGATAATTACTCTGTCCCCAAGTGGCTTTAACATTTGACTCCTTTCAGTCGTCCCCTTACTAAATTACAAATAAATCCACGAAATTACGAAAATACAAATAAAATCTTATTTCGAATATTTGTAATTTCGTAAGGGACGTGTATTTTTTATTGTAAAGCAAACTTTACATTCTTGTCAAGGATTTGTCATTGCGAGCGAAGCGCGGCAATCTTTTCAGAAACAAAAAAGGACATCTGCCCTCATTGATTTTATCTTACCACATTTTTTCAAATAAAAAAAGGCGAGACTTTTTGTCTCGCCACGAGAACTAATCAGTCGAACACATGAGATAGATTCCTGGGAGCATCGCCAAGATACACAGCGCAAAACCCGAGATTTCGGAGTTGTTAAGAAAGTTTTCTTTGGTTATTTTTCGGGAAACAATTCTTGGAATCAGCGAGAGACAAAATCCGACAAAAACAATGGCGAGGCAGTCAAGGAGATATAAACTGAAAGTCGCCGGCTTGAATTGCATCGCAGGAACGTAATTCCATCCCCACTGACCAAAAAGAATAAAGGACACAAAAAGAAAAACTCCACCTACAATTCCCAAAACGGCACATCCTTTTTCATTTTTTTGACTCTTTGCCGTTTCCATCTGCCTTTCACCTCCGTGGTTTCTCGAACAATATCAACTTAGCAAAAAAGATTTTTAATGTCAAAGAAATCTGTTCAAGTATGCAACGGCCGTTTAATATCTGAACAGATTTGAGATCAAAAAAACCGCCACGGGCGGGCGGAGGTTGGCAGCCCGGAAGGGGGAACCGAGCCGCCAGTTTTATTTTAGCAAGCGGACAAAATTCTGTCAACGGTCAAGATCGTAAATTGCCGCCGTTTGATCGCGGTAAATTGGCGAAGGCAAGCCACTCGAATCGGTGACGGCCGGAAAAATCAAATAACGAATTTGATATTGATTTCTGAGCGCCGAATAATTTTTCTCATCAATCAAATTGAAAATTGCCGCATCTTTTTCGCTGACACTCGTCGGCAGGCGTGAGATGTATCCGCCGACCAGCGGCTTTTGGTAAATTGTTTGGAAGTAAAGGGCAGATGTTGGCGTGTCAAGCAAATCAACGACGGCGCCGGCTGGAAGTTCGGCTAATTTTTGAACAAAATCCGGCGCGGCGGCTTTTGTCAGCGGCAGTTTCGCCGGCCAAAGCTCGACAAACATTAGGGCAAAAATCAAAAACAAAATTATCTTGCCGGAGATTTTTTTTGTTTGAATTTTCCCAACAACGATCGCCAAAACCAACGACCCGGCAAGCATTGATATCACCATCATTCTGACCGGCGTGCCGCCAAGATTCAAAAACGGCAAAATTCTTGTCGCCAGCGAATACGGCAGCGGAATATCGCTGACAATTTTTCCGCCGATCTGTAACCGCGGACCGAAACTCAAAATACCAAAGATAAAAAATATCCACAACCAGAGCGCCAAATCACTACCACGAAATTTTTTGTAAGCGAAAATTGCCGCCAAAACCGCCAGCCAAATTATGATGCCGACCGAAACGCTTCCCTCAACAATCCCGAGCGGATTTTTCGTCCAGTAGCTTGCCGTTAGCGCAGCGAAGTGCCAAATCTGACCGGGAATTATCGCCGCCGGCAAATCCAGAGAAAACTCCAGCGCTTTGTGAACGCCAAGAAAAGTATCGCGCCAGTTGGCGAAAAAAATCAACAGCGACAGTGGCGCGACAATTAATGCCGACAAACCGACGAAAATCGCATAGTTTTTTTGGGCAAAATTTGACCACAGAAGTCGCCGCAAAACCAAAAGATAAATTATTATTATGCCAGCGACGATCAAGCAAAAAATCAAATAATATAAATCGGAAAATTCGACCAAAAAAAGCGTGACGGCAGAAAAAATCGCCAGCGGGATTGTCGGTTTTTTTAGCAGTCGCCAGAAACAGAGCAGAAAAAGCGGAATGAATTCCAAGGTAATCAAATTCAGGTGGCCGATGGCGTGAGCGAAGTGGTAGCTGGAAAAGGTCAAGGCAAAACCGGCGAGAAGTCCGCCGATATACGATCGGGAGAACTCCCATGCGAGCCAAAATGTAAACAAACCGGTTAGAACGAAAGCCAAAATTACGATCAAATTATAACTTTGGACCAGTGAAAAAAATTTCAGCAGGATGACGGCAAAAATTCCGTTAATTGGATTTAAGGTCTGGGCCAAAAGCGTCGTACCGCCGGGAAAGTGGAGAAAGTTGGTGAAATAAATGTTTTGTTGATGCTGAACGGCAAAATTCACCCACCAAAGATTCCAAACATTTTGCAAACCGTCGCCGGTGTCGGCAAAAAAAGCGCTGGAAAAGTGCGTCGTCCACGGCCAAGTGTAGAAAACAAAAAATGCCAGATAAAATAGTGCCGGCAGGATTCCAAAGAGAAAGATTTTTCGATATTTTTTCATCTTTTTTTCGGATGAAGCCGAAGTTCGTTTTTCTCAACAACAAAACGATATTTATCCATTTTGAACATCAAGCGACTTTCAACGACACTTTTTTGGATTTTGAATTGGACATTTTCAATAAAATCCCCGAACCAACCGTAGAAAAAAAGCTCGCCGATTTTTTGAATTGATGATAATTTTTTTGATGACTTGATCGGAAAGATTTTTTTGATTTGATTAACATTTTCCTGACTTTCAATTTTGACATCATAATCTTTCAGCCAGGAATTTTCGGCCAGGATTTGCTCGAAAATTCCGCCGCTGTCCCAAAGATTTATGATATGGCGGTGAAAACCGGCGCAACGCCGGTCGTGCGGCAAAATGTCGAGTTTGTCGGACGGAAGTGAAAAATTGAGGCAGAATTTTCCGGCTGGATTTTTGTCATAAACTCGACGTTTATTGCCGGACAAAATCGCCAAAATTGTCACAAAAAAACGCGCCGTGTAAAGCCGCTTCGGGGCGCTGATGATCAAAAGATCAATGTCGGATTTTTCGCTCGCCGCACCGGTCGTCATCGAGCCGGTCAAAATCACCGCCCGAACTCCGGGAGCAGTTTGAAGCGATCTGACAAACGATTCCATTTTTTTCAATCGGCGATCTAATAGTTCAACTTCCATTATTTTAAACTTTTAGCTTTTCACTTTTAACTATCCAGCTGGTGGCATAGCCGCCACTGGATCCGCCGGCGGTCCAACCTGCCACTGCTCCGGCAAGGCAACATAATGCGAAAGAAAATCGGTTGACTGTAAGATTGTGCCACTCAAAATAACCTGGTAGTGAAATTTCGCCGAAGCACCTTGATGGGCGTGAGAAATTAAATTTCGCGTTCCCGCCGGCAGTGTCGGATCCAAGGTCTCAACCGGCGATGGCGGTTCGACATAATCAAAACCGCTTGCCGCCCCGATCGTTATCTGCCGATCATCTTTAGTGCCATAAAATTCAAAAGTTAATTTTGTCCCGACGATGACCGACTGAATGAAAATGTAACTCGAGTAGTTGTTGACAAATTTGAAATCCGGCGACGGATCGTAAATTGTTGCGTCCATGCCGATCGGCGGCTCATAATAGGAAACGCGATAAGAGTGATTTTGCCGCTCGGTAATTTTCATTCCGGCGTTAAGCGCCGCCCGAAAAAGTGTCGTCGAAACCTGACAGAGTCCGCCGCCGTAATCCGGCACGGTCTTGTTGTCTTTGATCACCAGCTCCGGCAAATATCCGGTTGAGGCGTTGATTTTGCCCAAATGCCCAAGTGTCGAAAACTCCTCGCCCGGTTTGAGCAAAGTTCCATTGATCGCTGTCGCGCCAACGCCGATGTTGTGAATCCGATTTGCCGGCGACTTGACAAAATTTGTCGTGCCACTGGCGACCAATTCGGTCAAGCCGTAAGATTTCAATTTTGTTGAATCAATTTCCGGCGCAATTTGATCAACTTTTAGAGTAATTAATGGTAGTTGTGTTTGATCAATCCGGTCGAGAATCGCCGCCGAAATTGTTGCTGTCGCCGCCTCACGATCCAACTTGGCGCCATTTTGCGACTGGTTGGAAACAGCAACCTGGCCGTTAACGACGGTCAAAACGGCGTTGCCGGCTGGTGTGTCAACCGCGGCGGCAAAACCGGCGACCTGCTTTTGGACTTGGTCGGGCAGAATATAAATCTCCAGCTCCTTGCCCTTCGGTCGCGAACCGATCAACCCGGCAATCGAATCAACATCAAGTGTGAAATTTTTGCTGTTGGCGGCCAATGCCAAATTTCCCCCAGCCAAAATCCGGTTGGCGTCGACCAAACTTTTGTTGGCATTCTCCTCGGTAATCTGCGGCGGATATTTTTCGGTCTTAAAATCAACTTCCGCCATTTTGATTTTTGATCTTTGATCTTTGATTTCGTCAATCAAGTTTCCTTGATTGACGCGATTCCCTTCCTGCTTCTCGGTTGCTAATGTAAATTTCCCGCCACCGGCATACGCAAGCGAAAAATCCTTTTCCGGAATATCAATTCCGGCGGCAATCTCGGCAATTTTCGTCGCCAACTTATCGGCGCTAATGGAATAATCGGCGTCAACTTGATATTTGAACAACAAAGTTTTTGCCTGCTGATAAAAACTTATCAGCGGATTTTTCGCTCGGCCGACAGCAAAAACCATGTTGGCGGTTTCTTCAACATTATATTTCAAATCAATGTCGGAATTTTTTATTGTAAATGGCTTCGAATCGCCGGACTCCGGTTGATATTTTAGATTGATGTCAGCGGCTTCGGCTAACGATAATATCGGCGTCAAGATTTCTGTAACTTGTTCGTGACTTTTACCGCCGACATTTGCCGAGCCGACATAAATATTTCGATAAGTCGTTTTGCCGTAAGCCAAGGAATAAATTCCCAAAATTATCAAAATAAAAACCAAAAAACTACCGACAAAAATTGTCGGCCATTTGATTTTCTTCCACAGGCGAATCCTTTTGGACTCTTGTTTTTCCTTTTTCTGCGCCACTATTTTTGGGTTATTGCGTCTGTCATCCCCGTGCAGACGGGAATCTACTTATAGTTACTATTTTGGATCCCCGTCTTCACGGGGATGACAAAGAGTATGTCTACTATTATATTACCTTCACCACCACTCCCGCGCAAGGGGTTGACAATCGTCTATTTTTATGCTAAAATGTTGAAGTAAATCCAGAACCGAAAGGGATGATCAAATGGCGTCCGCTTCCAACACTGCGAACAATCATGAAGATCTGGAGGGCTACCCGCAGTACACCATTGACGACATCGTAGACCTCTTCGATGGACATCGAATTGGTCCCGGTTGGCCTGATGCTCCGTCAAGCAGGATCATTGAACAGCTCGTGGCGATAGGCGTCAGGCGTTGTGCCAGCTTGTATTACACCTTGCTCGCGATGACATATGCCGGACAACTCGCACCTGAGGTAACAGCAGGCACGACACCGTACTTTGGCGCGGTGATGGTCGATCTAACGGAAGCCATCACGCGACTCGGCGGGACTGTCATCCCGATGAAGGATGTCATCCTTCCCGAAGGGACATGACAACGCGAATCCTGAGGGGCGACTGGTAAGTTTTCACATCGACATTGCGACTCGGCTAACCCCCGAGTCGCTTTTCTTTTTGTTCGCTGTTAGCTGTTAGTTTGTTCGCCGTCCATTTGTGGCATTAGTTCCCAAGAATCTGATTTAGTAGCTCTTTCGCCGTCTTTTCATCATCAAATTTCAATTTCAACTGGATTATATCCCCGACTTTCGCACCGGCCGGCAAAAAAGTTTTGGGTAATTTTATTTCTTTGTTACCATAAACTAGAACGATCTCCTCGCCCTCGATTCTTTCAAAAGTTAGTTTCGATTCGTTATTCGTCATTAGCCATTTGGACTATTCGTCATCCATTCCTGACGAGAGCTTTAAACCACCGACTCTGTAATATCAAATAAGCGATGAAAACAATTGTGATTATGAGCAAAACCAAAAGCCTGACTCGAAGTTGATATTCGCTCTGAACAAATGGGATTAGCAAGATTGCGACGATGGTAAAAAGTTCGGCTATTTTGATTTTGTCCGAGAAAATCGCGGCGATTATTCCACCGACGGCAAATCCACCAAGCGCCAACGGTCCGAGAATTATTCCGACCGATATTGGTAAAGCAATTGTCATCGACAAAATTAAATTTTTGTTTTGCTTGTCATTGCGAGCGGAGTGAAACGGAGCGCGGCAATCTTTTTGATAGATTGCTTCGTTCCTCGCAATGACGAGAGAAGCAAGATAATAAAATCCGCCGGCACCGAGCAAAAGTCCGGCTAAAAGATGCGGATCGGCAAGAGTCAAATTGGTCCCAACAATCTTTTGACTAAAAATTATTCCGAAACCGATAATTAGGCCGATCGAGCCAAATTGCCAAAAATTCTTGAACCGAACCGTGGCATGGTTTAGTTGGGAAAAATCAGAAATAGCAATTTCCGCCGTCTTGGCAATTGTTTTTTGCCCACTTTCAAAATCCAAATAGCTGTTTCGAACGAGAGAAATTAGGAAAATTGGGCTGGTAGAAATTAAGGCAATGGCAACTCCAAAATATCCTACAAGAAAATATCCGAGCCAAATTGCTCCAGCCAAAATCAACGGCGCAATTATTTTGTCATTGCGAGGAGGCTTTGCGACGTGGCAATCTTTTTGATGGATTGTGTCGTTCCTCGCAATGACCAAAGTCAAAATTCCGGCGACGACACCGACGATAACGGTGAGAAAAATTCTCACGGATGGAATTTCAGCCGGAAGCAAAAATCGGCTGGAAAAATATCCGGCGATGATTATCAGAATTGCGCTAATAGCCGAGATTTTAAACCAAAAAGTTTTTTGATTCCCGATTCTGGCTAGCAAGTTGGCGATAACGACGCTGATTGCGCCGGCGGCAAAAATTACTAAGGGAAATTGCAACACAAGATTATTTGCTGGATAAAAAATTTTGGCGATTAAAATTGCGATGACTGGAAGCGAAATTAGCGACGATTCGAGCGCGCCGCTGGCGATGGCGATGATCGTCGCACCAAGCGCCAAAGCGACGAGAGGATAAAAATCGCTGAAAATTAAAGTTGTGCCGAGAACGGCAATAATTGTGATCGCAACTGGAAAAATTGCGACAAGAAGGCTGACGTTTCGGGAGATTTTTTTGGCGACATTTTCCTTCCCGGATTTGAGTAGTGCAACCGATCTGCCGGCGATAACTGATGTGAATCGCATCCAGAAAAAACTCGAAATGATGATGGAAATTACACCAACGACGAAAGAAATTGCTGCTTGCCAGCTGATTAAGTATAAAATTGCAACCGTGACGATTGCCAACAGCGGAGAAAGATCTTTAGCTGACTTCCAAACTTCGGCCGACTTTGTTTTTTCAAAACTATTGGCGGCGTCCGAAAGATTTTTTGCCCCAGTCGACATTTTTTTTACCGACCGAAACTTCAAAATCCCTATTATCATCCCCACTGCTCCCAACCCAAAAAACGAAATGATTTCGATGTTGCGCATAATTTCCTTCTATTTTTAATAGTCGTAAAAACTTCCACAGATCAATTGTCACTAATAGACACTAATAAATCATCAAAGCAAGATTTGTGTTGATTAGTGTTGGTGGATCTGTGAGTGTTTATACTTCCTTTCTGTAATATCACCTGAATCGTAGCAGAAAAAAACTATTCCGAAAAGTATTGACTTTTTTGATTTTTTTTGATATAATGTTTATGCACTCAAGCTGAGTGACACCCAGCCCAAGGAGGCGGACAAATGACGTCCGGACGACTGCTGTTAGGACAACCTGCAGTACAGCTGTTCCTCGAGAAACTCGGCATCGAAGCGGATCCGTTCCGCGAACTTGACGAGTTCAAAGCGGCCTGCGAGCAGGCCAACCCAAGGTACAAGGGCGGGCGTGATCTGGTCCGCTTCCAGTTGGAAGCTGACGAGACCACCTGGCCCAGTGGCGTCAGGCAAGCCACCATGAACCTCGCCAACAAGCTCGGAATGACCCATGGCGAGACACCACTTATCGGCGAATGGGATCTGATCATCGCCCTCGGTGGTGCCCGGCGTTCGCCCCTGCACCGCGCCTGCTACGCGACGCAGTCGATCATTGAGAGCCGCGCAAGTGGCATGCTCGTGATCGCTGGCTCGACACGGAAACTCTACGACCCCGAGCACCCGGAGATCATGAGCCCTGAGCAGAAGCAAGTGCAGGACTTCGCGCCTAACGCGATGACCGAGTACGATCTCTGCGTCGGCACCCAGTCGACGATCGAGAAGAAGTACGAGTGCTGGCCAGGGATTTCGATCACGACGATCTGTGAAGAGAACCCCCGATCCGGCAACGACGGCGTCATCGACAAGGTAATGTCCGATCTCGGCAACGACCAACCGCTTCGTGTCGCCGCCGTCACGACCCGCATCTACGTCATCAGCCTCGAGCTGGACATGGCGCGGGCGGCCAAGCGTCACGGATGGCGTAACTTCGCCGCCGCTGGTCACGCCTCTGATCCCGAGATGGTCTTCAACCGGACCATCAGCACCTACCTGTCGGAATGTCTGACCACCTGTCGCAAAGCGGCAATCGCCGCCGCCGAGGTCTGATCCGCTCCCGCATCACCCGACCCAAACCTAAAACCGCCTCCCAGCGTATCGGGAGGCGGTGCTTTTTTTATTTAGCTCAACTTATTTCTGATCAGGAATTTTTTTTATGATAATATACCCATTACCCCCAAGATGACCCGGTTCGTAAAGTCGGTCTCTGTCGGAGTGCCTTTCAATCAGAATTTCACCATCACTCTCAAGTTTTGAAATTAATTCAGCAAAAGCTTTTGACACCTCACC